>DASPXY010000975.1:0-2449 GCA_035637055.1 Gemmataceae bacterium
GCGGAGGACCCGCAGGCGGCCGACAGCGACGGCTCCCGGTGGGGCTACGCGGCCGTTGCTCGCAGACCGTAAGGGGATGTCATGGGCGCAGCCGGAAAACCCACCACGGAGGACCTCGGCATCGACGTGGAGAAGCACACCTGGTGGCGCTCCAGTGAGGGCGTCGGAGCCATCGAGGTGGCGTTCGCCGATGCCCGTGATCAACAGTGGGTGCTGATGCGGGTGGCTGACGACCCCGGACGCCGGGTGCTGGTGTACGACCGCCACGAATGGGAGTGCTTCGTGGACGGAGCCAAGAAGGGTGAATTCGACGACGCGGCTCGGTGACCGAAGGAGGAGCTCGTGGGGCTCCGCCGCGAGGCGCTGGCAGTCCGCCATCCGATGCGGGTCGTGATCTCGGGACAAGCGAATTTTTGTGATTCGCAATTTGTTGTCTTGTTATGCTGATCGCGACGCCCTGTCAAGAGGAGAGTCTGAGGTGACCAACACGTACGGGGCGACCGTCGCCAAGCGCCGCCTGTCGCGGCGGCTCATGGAGCTGCGCATCGCGAACGGGTACACCGCCAACCAGGTCTGCGACAAGTTGAACTGGGGCCGCGGCAAGGTGGGGCGCTTCGAGGCCAACTCCTGGAAGCGCCCGGACATGAGTGACATCCGGGACCTGCTGCGCATCTACGAGGTGGGCGGCGAGGAGCGGCGCGAGTTGGAGGATCTCGCCATGGCGTCCCGCACCCGGGCGTGGTGGCGAGAGTACGGAGACGTGTTCGACGCGAGCGAGTATCCCGGGTACGAGGAGGATGCGGCGCGCATCTGTACCTACCTGCCGTTGGTGCTGCCGGGGCTGCTGCAGAGCCCGGCGTACACCGAGGCGCAGATGCGTGTGGGCTCGCAGCCGTTGGCCTGGCGCAAGCGGGCGCTGCAGGCGCGACTGAAGCGCCAGGAGATCCTCGACCGGGAGGGTGCCGCGGCTCCCGACGTGGTGGCAGTCATCACCGAGGCGTCGCTGTTGTACCGGTGGGGCACCCAGGACGCGCGGCGTGAGCAGGTGGCCCACCTGGTGGAGCTGAGCCGCCGCCCCAACATCGAGCTGCGCCTGCTGCGGTTCGCCGACGGCCATCACCCCGGGATGTGCGGCCCGATCAGCATCTTCGATTTCCCTGGCGACGAGCCGTCGATCGTCTGCCTGGAGACCGACTTCGCTATTCAGGAGGTGACCGACAGGAAGGAGACCGACGCGTACATCGAGACGTTCAGCCGTGCCCGAGGTGCGGCGCTCGACGCGCCCGCCACCACGGCACATCTGAAGCAACTCGCCGAAACATTGGAGTAAGCGATGATCGACCTGTCTCAAGCAGAATGGCGCAAGGCACGCCGCAGTGGCCAGTCCAACGGCGCATGCGTGGAGGTTGCCGGCAACCTTCCAGGCGTGACGGCGTTGCGTGACAGCAAGCGACCGGAAGGCGGCGCGCACGTGGTCGGCCGTGCGGCGTTCGCGGCCTTCCTCGCAGACCTGAAGGCCGGCCGGTACGACATCTGACAGCGGCGCTCGAGCCGCTGCACAAAGATCCCCCGGGGTGGCCGCCCCGGGGGATCTCTGTTGCATCGGCCTGTCTCAAGGCTCGAGGCAGACCTTACAAGCTGTAGCTGTGTCGGCACAGCCCGTCGGATCGCTTCTTTCGTGATAACAGACACCGAACGCGTATCCGGACCGGGGCGATTCTTTTCGGGCAGAGTGCTTGCCAGCCCATTCCGGGCTTCCTAATCTGTGTTTCACAGATACAGTTTTCGCGAACATCGATCTGGCTGTTGCCGCGCCGCGGCCGCCCCGTTGACTTGAAGGACACCCGGATGGACCCGCTGATCCTCGCCGCCGGCACCGTTGTTGGCATCGGCATGTGCCTGCATCGTCGCGCCCGACGCGCGCAGGCGAAACTCACCCGCGAGCTGGAGATCGAGCGATACGCCGCCACCCATGACTCGTTGACGGGGCTTCCGAACCGCCGGGGCCTGTATGACATCGGCGCCAAGCTGATCGCCAACCCCGCACGGCCCAACCTCGTCGGCGTCCTGTTCGACCTCGACAACTTCAAGGCGGTCAACGACCGTCTCGGACACGCAGCCGGTGATCAGGTGCTGGTCATGGTAGCCAGGCGTTTCGCCTCGTACGCCGGCAACGATCTCATCGCCCGACTCGGCGGGGACGAGTTCGCGGGGCTGCTCACCACACCGTCGACCCACCGGACCTGCCTGCGCCCTGCCGCGGACCAACTCGTCCGCGTGCTGGCGGCGCCGATCTACGTCAACGGCCAGCAGCGCACCAGCACGGTTTCCATCGGTCTCGCCCCCGTGTGGCGCGGCGCGACATTGCCCGAGGTACTCGGCCGGGCTGATTCCGCGATGTACCGGGCGAAGAGCAGCGGCAGCGGCACCGCCTGCTTCGACCCTGTCC
>DASPXY010000976.1:0-3596 GCA_035637055.1 Gemmataceae bacterium
ATGCTCACCTCGCCGACCTTCCGCCGCGCCTTCGACCTGTCGTCCGAGCCGACCGCGATGCGCGAGCGCTACGGCCGCACCACCTACGGCCAGGGCTGCCTGCTGGCGCGCCGCCTCGTCGAAGCCGGGGTGCGCTTCGTCACCGTCTACTTCGCGGCAAGCATCGGCGGGCAGAGTTTCGTCTCCGGCGGCTGGGATACGCACGGCTTCAACAACAACCCGATGTACCCGGTGCTCGATCGCTACCTGCTGCCGATCACCGACCACACCCTGCCGGTTTTGCTCGAAGATCTCGACAGCCGCGGTCTGCTCGACGAAACATTGGTTTTGTGGGCGGGTGAGTTCGGTCGCTCGCCGCGCATCAACAACATGGCCGGCCGCGATCACTGGCCGCAATGCTACACCGTCTTGATGGCAGGTGGTGGGGTGCGGCGTGGTCACGTCCACGGCGCGAGCGACCGCATCGGCGCTTACCCGGCCCAGGACGCGGTTCGGCCGGAGGATTTGTCGGCAACACTGTTCCACCTGCTCGGCATCGACCCGCATACCGAGGTACGCGACCCGCTCAACCGGCCGCTGCCGATCAGCACCGGCTCGGTCATCAACGGCATTCTGGCCTGAGACATTTACAGCGCGGGGACTCTTCCTCAGCGCCACAAAGCTCACGGGGGAATCACAGCGGCGGCGCGAGTGTCGCTGCGGGCGCGGGCCACAGCCATTCCAGCAGAGCGTTGCCGGCGCTCTTGCGCGGAGCCTGGGTTGGCCTGGTAGGAGTCTCTCGGTTGGTCTTTACAGGATCGCTTTTATTCTCATTGGCAGGGGCGCGCTTCTTCGCCGGTTGTGCGGGGGGTTGAGGAGGCGCAGCGTCCTTGGTGGTTTGCCGGTCCTTGGCAGCGGTGCCCTCGGCGGTTCGGGAAGTGTTGCCTGGTGGCGTGTAGCGAATCTCGATCTTGGCGACAGCCTTGCCCTCGGGCCTGTCCGTCTCGACATAGGCACTGCCGACCACAGTGACCGACTCCAGCGACTTGCACCCGCCGACCCCAAGCGCCAGCACCACGACAATCCGGTTCATGGCGACTCCTTTCCAGCGTTTGTCTCCTCAAGGCGTCATTCCATTCTACGGGCTTGCCGGCGAGCGGAATGGCTCGGCCAGCTCCCGTTGCCGCCTTTTCCGCCGCGCCGCCGCGAACTCTGCGGTCGAGGTAGATCGGGTCGATTGGGCTACCTGTCGAAAGCCCGGAGCGCGGGCGTCCCGCCCGCTTTGGAGTTATCCCCGATGCGGGCGGGACGCCCGCGCTCCGGAGGATTGAAACCGCTGCTTAGCGAGCGAGGTTGTCCCGGGCGCGGGTGAGCAAGTGGATGAGGGCATCGGGATCGACCGGCTTGACCAACGTCGCGTCGAAACCGGCTTCCCGGGCGTGTTGCAAATCCTGCTCCTGGCCATAGCCCGAGACACAAACGAGCAGCGCCGATCCCGTCACCGGGTCGGCACGCAGCGTCCGGGCGACCTCGAAGCCATTCATGCCGGGCAATCCCAGGTCGCAGACGACCGCATGCGGGCGCACTTGCCGGGCTTGCTGCACGCCCTCGCCGCCATCGGCGGTGACCGCCACCTCAAAACCGTGCAACGACAGCAGCAGCCGCAGCGAGCCGGCCGCATCGTGGTTATCCTCGATGATGAGCACTTTCCGCCCCACACCGGGAAGCGCCGGGGCCGCCGCCACCTGCGCGGGCACGACCTGCTCGCCGCGATGCAGCGGCAGCCAGACCGTAAACAGCGCGCCCCGGTTCGGGCCAGCGCTCGCCGCCCGCACCCGGCCGCCGTGCAGTTCTACCAATCCTTTCACGATGGCCAGCCCCAGCCCGAGCCCTCCCTTGCTCCGCTCAAGGGTTGAGTCCACCTGGCTGAAGGTCTCGAACAGCCGCGGCAACACCTCCGGGGCAAGGCCGATGCCGGTGTCCTCAATGGTCAGGGTCGCCAGGCTGTCCTCCTCACTGAGGCGCACCGTGACGCGGCCACCAGGGTCGGTGAACTTGGAGGCGTTGTGCAGCAGATTGCCCACCACCTGGGTCAGCCGGGCGGCATCCCCCTCGACCCACACCGGCCGTTGCGGGATCTCGACCTGCAGCGCCAGTTTGGCCGCTTCCAGCTCTGCTCGCCGGTCACTCGTCGTCGCCCGCACCAGCGCAGCCAGGTCGAGCCGCTCGCGCTTGAGCTGAGCCTTGCCCTGCGCGATGCGCGAGGCATCCAGCAATTCGTCCACGAGCCGGGTTAGCTGCGCCGTCTGGCGGTCGAGCATGTCGCGTGCCTGGGCGACCACCTCGGGATCGTCCCCCTTCAGAGAGAGGATTTGTACGGCAGTGCGCAGCGGCGCGAGTGGATTGCGGAGTTCGTGCCCCAGCACCGCGAGGAACTCATCCTTGCGCCGGCTCACGTCTTTGAGCGCTTCTGCCTGGTGACGCAGGCGTTCCTCTTCCGCCTGACTTTCGCGGACGGCGCGGGCGCGCTCCGCCTGCCGGATGGCGTCCTCGCGGCTGGCGACGTACATGCCGACGCTGGCCGCGATCGACTCGTCGAACGCCAGGTTGATCGCCAGGATCTCGCGGGTCAGCAGCGGACGATCGAGCACCTCGCCGAGGTACTCGATCACGACGGTGCGCAGGAGCTGATAATCGCGGATGAGTTCCGGCAGCGACCAGCCGCTCTCCCAGCGCTGCTCGCCGTGCTGAATCGCTGGGATCTGGTGCTTGCCGACCTTGTCCTCTGCCGACTCGCTGAGGCTGCTGCCGAGGGCCCACAGAAAAGCGGGGAGTTGGTTGAGCAACACGGCATGGTGGACGCGGCGAGCGTCCGGCTGTTCCTCGACGGCCCGGCGCGACCAGCGGTTGACGAGCACGACGACGTCACTCTGGATGACCTGGCCGATCCGTTCGTGGCGTTCGAGGCGAATCGTCCGCGAGTGTGGCATAGCGTTTCCTTCGCGCCGTTGCGACGCCTGGGCTCGTTCCGACGAAGCTGTAACAGATATGGTAGAAGGAAAGGGCGGTGAACGCAACCGGCGCTGTCGCGTTGCGCGTGGCGTGATTCCCCTGGGTGGCGCGAACCAGGACGGAGAAAGTCCGTCCTGATACCCTGAGATCTGTGATTCGCCAGACAGGCCCTCGCACCATCGGTTCCCACCGCACGCGCTGGCAGCGCTTCACAAAATGAAGCGACACCGATATCCGCCTATCAAAAAAGACCTGGAACCCCGCGGTCGGGTTCCGGGTCGCTGGCAAGCCGCCGGATCCAACTTGTCCGCAACGGTTCTCCAAATTGCCCTGTGATGCTGGGGCCTGCGGCGCTAGAATAAGAAATGGCGGGCTGGCGTTGGAAACGGATCTCATCTCATCGCACGCCACCCCCCTTCGATCTCGAAAGGCGTTCGCGGTGCGCGCCCAGATGGGCCGTGAAGCGAAATAGAAAGGGGACATTCATGATTTTTGCAGTCAATGGACCGCAAAAATCGTGAATGTCCCTTTTTTCGTCCAATGGACCGCAAAAATCGTGAATGTCCCTTTTTTCGTCGATCAATCCTTGGCCCAGTTTGCGAGTT
>DASPXY010000977.1:0-3959 GCA_035637055.1 Gemmataceae bacterium
GATGGGCGGCGACTCGCGATTGCCAACGGCAAAGAGGTGGGTCTCTGGGACGTGCAAGCAGGGCAGATTCTCCTCCCCTTGCGCGGCCATACCACGGCAGTGACCTGCGTGGCCTTTAGCCCCGACGGTGCCCGTGTGGCAGGTGGGGCGGTGAATGGGACCGTGCTTATCTGGGACGGCTCACCGCGCACCGCAGCCGCAGCACCACCGAAGTAACGCGTCGAGATCCTCGGTTCCCGCTTGCGGGTGAGCACGTGAAGTGCTCACCCGCAAGCGGGCGAGACGTTGAGAGGAATCATCTCATGCCTTTGACCTGCACCTGTCCGCAAGGCCATCGTTGGCAGCACCCCGGCCCCGCCCCCGCCGACGGAGCGCCGCCGCTCCTGTGCCCGGTCTGTGGCGTCGCTGCCACGGCCTTGACCGAAGCGTCCTTGCCCGATTCCAGCGAAACTGCCACCTTTCCACCTCCGCAAAGTCCTCGTAAGCCCTTCGAGCCACCGGCCCTCGCGCCGGGAGCGTTGCGCGAGAGCTTCCCCGGTCCCAAACCCACCCCGGAACGGGCGACGGGGAGCGGCTGGCGAATGCCGGGGGAAGACAAGCCATCCTCTGCTTTTCCCGCCACCCGCCACCCGCCTCCTCCTCCCCGTTCCGGCGGGGCGTTGTTGATCGTCTCGGCGATTCTGGTCGTTGTGCTGCTCGCCGGCGGGTCGCTGGTGTACTGGTGGTATCTGGAAGCCGACCAACAGGCGCGCGAGAACGCGCAGGCTCGCGACGACGCCGAGGCGAAGGCGAAGCGCGTGCAGGACGAGCAAGCAAAAGTTGCGGAGGATGCGCGCCAGGCCCTTGAAGAGGAACGCGCGCAACGCAAGTTCGCCGAGGACCGACTGCCCCAACTCGAAGCCGATCTCAAGGAGGCGAACCGCCGGCGGGACAAGGCCGAGGACGCCCGCCGGGCGGCGGACAAGTTCGCGAACGCCCTCAAGGACGCCGAGGCCCGCGCTCAGAAGGAGCTGCTGAAACTTCGCGAGGACTCTGCCGCGCTGGCGTACATCGATCAGGTGAACCTGGCCGACTGGGAGTTGCGCGAGGGGTCGGTGTATCAGGCAGAGATCTACCTCCAACGGGCCGCACCGCGGCTGCGCCGCTGGGAGTGGTCGTACCTGAATCGCCTGGCGAGCGCCGAAGTGCTCCTCGCCGCGTTCCACACCGACGCCATCATGGGGGTCGCCTTTTCCCCGGACGGCAAACGCCTCGCCTCGGGCAGCAGGGATCGATTCGTCAAGGTCATCGACGCCGCCACCGGCAAACTGCTCGTGACTTGCCAGGGGCATCTCCATCCCGTCCATGCGGTCGCGTTCAGCCGCGATGGCAAGCGCCTGGCCTCGTGCGGCGGTGACATCGGTGAGCAGCCGATGGGCGAAATCAAGATCTGGGACGCCGACACCGGCAAGGAGTTGCTTGAGCTGAAGGGCCACCTCGCCCTCGTCACGGCGGTGGCGTTCAACCCTGCCGGCGACCGGCTCGCCTCGGCAAGTTGGGACGGCACGGTGCGCGTCTGGGATACGTCCTCGCGCAAAGATCTGGTCGTTTTCAAGGGCCACAACAAACGAGTCTTCAGTGTGGCCTTCAGCCCCGACGGCAAGCAAGTCGCCTCCTGCAGCGATGCACCGGCCCCGGGGATGGGCGGTGACGTGAAACTCTGGGATGCCGAAACCGGCAAGGAGATCGCCTCGCTCCGCGGCCATCGCACGGCAGTTCTCGGGGTTGCCTACCAGCCCGACGGGAAGTGGCTGGCCTCCGCCGGGGCAGACGGGACCGTCCGCACCTGGGATGCGGCGGCGCGCGGGGTTACTGCACCACTGAGGACAATCCCGATCAGCCAAAAAGCGGTGCAGGCCGTCGCGTTCGGTGCGGGCAAGCGGCTGTTTGCGTCCACCGATGGAGTCATTCACGTCTGGGATCTGGAGAAGCAGCAGTGGGTGCGCGGCCTGCGCGGCCACAAGGGTCTTGTGCTGGCCGTCGCGGCCAGCCCGGACGGTCGCCTGGTCGCCTCCGCAGGTGCCGACAGGTCGGTGCGCGTCTGGGATCTGATGCCGGTGCCGAGTTCCCTCCAGTTGCCGGCCCACGAAGGCATCATCACCGCGATCCTGTTCAGCCCCGACGGCAAGCGGTTGGCCACTGCTGGCGCCGACAAGGTGGTGCGCCTCTGGGATGTGGCTGCCGGCGCCGCGGATGTGAAACTGACGGGCTTCGCCAGTCCGGTAATCCAACTGGCGTTCAGCCCCGATGGCAAGCGCCTGGTCACGGTGAGTGCTCCCGTCGTGGGAGCCAAGGAGGCGGAGGTCAAGGTCTGGGACAGCACCGGTAAGGAAATCGTGCGCATCCCGGGAATGCCGGGTGGCCCGGTGAGCGTCGCGTTTGCCCCGGAAGGAGACCGTCTGCTCCTGGCCGCTCCCGGAGGCAGCTTGAAAATTGTCAACGCCATGACCGGCAAGGAGGTGGCGCGCCTCGAAGGGACCAATTCACCGCCGCCGGGGACGGCCGTGGACTGCCTGGCCGGGAGCGCCGACGGCCGGCGGCTCGCGCTGGCCTGGCAAGACACAATCACCGTCCTGACGCGGGCGCCCGACAGCGATGAGTGGATCAGCCAGGATTGGAAAGACCCGACTTTCAAAGACCAGAACCTTGTCGTGCGTGGCCTGGCCTGGGGCCCGGACAACAACCTGCTGGCCGCGGATCTGGGGCAGGAGCGCGTGAAAATGTGGAACGCCCGCCTCGGCCAGTCGCCCGGGGTATGGATCGGGACGCACCTCAACGCGCGGGGCGTGGGGTTCAGCCTGGACGGCAGCCGCTTGTTCACGCCGGGGCCGCCGCCCACGCTCCGAATCTGGGAACTGCCCACGAAGCGCACCATCATGCACCTGCGCGGGCACACGTCCCCGATCGCCGGAATCGCGGTCAGCCCCGACGGCAGGCGGGTCGCCGCGGGCTCGGAGAACGGCACCGTGGTAATCTGGGACGCCACCTCGCGCAGGGTGTTCGCGAGCCCGCAGGGCGGTTGAGACCCGATAAGGCCGATTTTATCTGCAGTTCATCGCGAGTTCAGCTTCCCCTGCGAGGATGCCTTATCTTGTGGCGGTTGTTGGCGACTCGTCGAGTCGGCCGCCGCGTTCCCTCGACCGAGTGTGAGGAGCCCGTGGCAAAACCCCTCCCCCGGCCCCTCCCCTGAAAGGAGAGGGGAGAGTTTGCTGTCTTGCCCCCCTCTCCGTTGCGGGGAGGGGCCGGGGGAGGGGTTTTTCCACGGGCTGCTAGGAGGTTGCCATGATTGGCTTGATCCGCTGCTTCGTTGCCGCGATCACACTGGGACTGCTCCTTGTTGTCGGCACCGCCTCCGCGGCCGCTCAGGACACGAAGGGCAAAGCTGGCGAGGCCGGTCAACAACAGACCGGCGACAACCAGGGCAGTCAGAAAGACGATGGCCAGAAGCAAGAGAACCAGAATGACGACGGTCAGAAGCAAAACAACCAGAACGATGATGGCCAGAAGGGGGACAAGGACGATAAGGATCAGGGGAACAAGGCAACTCCCGCCAAGGGCGGTGAGGTGAAGGGTAAGCAGGGCGCCGACGCGCGGCCGCCCGCGAAAACGCCCGCCCAGCCCACGCCGGCGGATCTGGAGCGCCGGCTGGAGGAGTTGCTGCGTCAGATTGAGGCACTGCGCCGCGAAATCCGCAAGCAATGACGCGACTCCGCACGGGCGTTTCATCTCCGCGTGGCCACCCGACACAAGCCCGGAGCGCCAGCGACGGGACGATAGCGGGTTACCGTCCCGTCGCTGGCGCTCCGGGCTTGTGCCATACCGACCCGCGGCCGCTGTGTCGAAAACCCCTCCCCCCAGCCCCCTCCCCTGACAGGAGAGGGGGAGCAAGCACAACAGCGTCTTTTCTTCTCCCCCTCTCC
>DASPXY010000978.1:0-5240 GCA_035637055.1 Gemmataceae bacterium
AGTTGCAGCGCGGCGGCGAAATCGGCCAGCGCCTCGTTGAGTTCCTGCAACTTCTCGTGCGCCCAGCCCCGCTTGACTAACAATCGCGCCTCCTTCGGAGACAACTTCACCGCCTCGGTGTATGCCGCAATCGCCGGGCGCACCTGGCCGAGATCCTCAAGGACCGCCCCCAGGTTGTCGTACAGGGGCATGGTGCGGCGGTGCAGGTCCACCGCCTTCCGGAGGTCGGCCAGAGCGAGTAACCGCACGGTCTTCCGGGCCGGTCCGGGCAATTCCCCCGCGAGGAGGCGCAGCTGGCGCCCACGCTGTTCGAGCCATTCCGCGTCCTTCGGATCCAGCGACCGGCCATGCTGGAGATAGGCGTCCACATCGGCAAGGCCGCGTTGCACATCGCCGCGGGCGAAATGGATGCGGGCGCGGCGCAGGTACGCCGCGTGGACGCCGCGTTTCTCCGACACCGCGAGGGTGAAATCGGCCAGGGCGTTGTCCTCCTCGCGCCGCTCCAGGTGGAGCTGGCCGCGGTAGAAGGCTGCCTCCAGCAGCCGCTGCTCGGCGGGCGGCTGCAGCACCGCCTCGAAATCGGCCAGGGCGGGCTCGTACTTCTTCTGCAGCCAGTTCACCACGCCGCGGTTCAGCAGCGCCGGGCGGAAGCCGGCGTCGAGGGCGACGGCCCGGTCGAGGTCGGCGACGGCCTCCGGGTAGCGCTTCTGCAGGCCCAGCACCAGGCCGCGCATCGTGTAGCCCAGGGGCGACTCCGGGCGCAGGGCCACGCACGCCCCCAGGGCCTCCACCGCCAGGTCGCCCTGCCCCAGCGCCAGGTAGCAATGGCCGAGTTGGAAGTGCGACCAGAAGTGCTTCTGCTGCAGCGCCAGCGCCTTGCGGTACAACTCGACGGCCCGCGTTAGCTGCTCGCGTTTGGCCGTCGTGCCTTTCTCCTTGCCTTGCTCGGAGGCCTGCCGGGCGTGCTCGGTGCGTGCCTGTTCCGCGGCGAGGAAGTGGTCGAGGGCAATGGCCGGCGTGTCGGCATCCTCGGCCTTCCGCTGGGCGGCGTCGGCCCTGTCCTTGTCCCCCGCGAGCCGATAGGCGTCCGCCCGCAAACGGTAGTGGCTCACCGTCGGTTCGCGCAGAGAGGCGGCCTGATCGAGCAGGGCGAGGATCTCCTGGGCCGTCCCGGGCTGAGCGCGGCGGCTTTTCGTCTGTGCCGTCAGCAGCAACAGGTCATAGAGTTCTGTGCGTAGGGGGGCACGCTCCTCCGCAAGGGGCAACTCCTCCAGCCGCGGCCCCCAGGGCTGAACGAGCGCGAGCGCCGCCTGGGCTTTCGCCTCTCCCTGTTTGAGGTCGAAATAGGGGACGTTTTCGGCGCCGGGATCCTGGAAGGCGGCATAGTGCTGCGCCTCGTCGGCCAGGCGGCGGAAGTGATCCACCCGGGCACGCGCCTCGATGTTGCGCTTGGCTTCCTCGGCCTCGCGCTGCGCCTGCTGCCGCTGCTCCGCTTCCAGTTTCAGCTTCTGCGCACTCTCGGTCTGTTTGCGCGCGGCCTCCCGCTCTTCCGCCTGACGGCGTTCCTCGGCAAGCTGCAATTTGAGTTCGTTTTGCTTGCGCTCGTTTTCGCGCCGCTCTTCGGTCAGGGCGAGTTTGCGAGCGGCCTCCTGCCGCTCGGCGTCGCGTTGCTCCTCGGCCTTGCGGATTTCGTTGGCCCCGAATGCCACCAGGCCTACCACAAACAGCACCACGGCAGAGCGGCCCAGTGCCACACGGTGCCGGCGCGCCCAGCGCCACGCACGCTCCCAGAAGTTCTCGCGATAGGCGCTCACCGGCTCGCCGGCCAGGTAACGCTGCACGTCCTCGGCCAGCGCGGTCGCGGTCTGGTAGCGGTCCTCCTTGCGCAGAGACAGGGCCTTCTGGCAGATCGCGTCGAGTTCCCTGGAAACGGTCGGAATGAGTTTGCGCGGCGGCACCGGCGGCACCGTCCTGGCCAACCGGATCAGCTCGAACACGTTGGTGGCCTCGCGCGGCCGCTTGCCGGTCAGAATGTGGTAGAGGATGCCGCCCAGCAGGTAGACGTCGCTGACCTTGTCCACGTCGGCGATGCGGCCCTCGGCGACTTCCGGCGACATGTACGTGGGCGTGCCCTTGATCGAGCCGGCTTGCGTTGCCAGCGACTCGCCGGAGTAACTGAAGCGGGTGGATCCTGGAGTCACAGGCTCGTCCGGCTGGCCCAGCGGCTTGGCCAGGCCCCAGTCGAGCAGCAGGGTTTCGCCGTAGTCGCCCACCATGACGTTGTCCGGCTTGAGGTCGCGGTGAATCACTCCCTTGCTGTGCGCGTACGCCACCGTCTGACAGAGGTTGAGGAACAGCTGCAGCAGTCGTAGCCCCTGGACCTCGCGCGACCCCGTTGGGGCCTGGTCTCCTGACCGTGCCCCAACGGCGGCCGCGTGGTATTCGGCGATGACGTCCGACAGCGTGCGCCCCTGGATGAACTTCATCACGTAGAACGGCTTGCCCTTCTCGTCGGTGCCCAGTTCGTGGATGGGGACGACGCCAGGGTGCTCCATCTGGCCGGTGATCTGGGCCTCGCGCAGGAACTGGTCTTGCTGGTCGGCTGAAGGTTTGCCACGCATCTTCTTGAGGGCGACCGACCGACCGATGTCGCAATCCTCGGCCAGCCAGATCTCGCCCATGCCGCCCTTGGCGTGGAACTTTTTGAGCCTGTAGCGGCCCGAGCGCATCTCCGGCGCCACTGGCGGGTAGGCCCCGGGAGGCGGCGCCCCGGTGGCATCGACCCGCCGCTGGTGCGTCCCAGCCGCCGAGCCGGGCAGGGATGGTTCCTCGACAGGGTGGGGGGAGCCGGTTCGCGTGGCGGGGACGTCCACCGTGGCGCCGAAGGTATCGGCCGCCGCGGGAACGCCCGCCGCGGGGACATCAAGGGTGCCGCCGAAGGTATCGGGTGCGGGGGGGGCAGCGTAGGTGGCGGGGACGTCCACCGTGGCGCCGAAGGTATCGGCCGCCGCGGGAGCGCCTTCCGCGGGGACGTCCACCGTGGCGCCGAAGGCATCCTCGCCGAGCGGAGCCGAGGCCGCGGGTTCGGCGGCACCGTCGCTCGGCTCCGGCTCGACCTGCCAGGCGCCGGTCGCGTCCTGGACCGGGACGTCAGCTTGCCCTCCGGAAGACAGAGCCTCCGTGAGATCTCCTACTCCAGAAGGATCCGAGTGCTCATTCTGAAAATCGGGCCGGGCAGTCATGGGAAGCCTCCTGGAGGATGACACCGTCAGGCAAGTGTCCGACGGAGGACGGCTCAGGAGAGCCGTCCTCCGGAAGTATCTTTCAGGCCAGTCGGGTAGCACGATGCCGCGAGTGCAGGACCGCCCTTCGCTGGCGCCTCGGGTGGGTGTCTTCAGACTCCTCCACCCAACCTGACCAGGACAGGCCGACTGTCAGCGTGGCAAGGCCCAGGAGAGCCGATATGCTCTCGTGGGAGCTGTCCGCGAGCCACGCATCGACGAGCGCCTCTGCCGCCTCTGCGGCGGACACTTCCCCCTCCGCCGCCAGGACGGTCGCACTCTCGTCCGGAACGGGATCCAGCCACAGCACTCCCGCATCTGCCGGCACGGGCGCCGTGGGGACCGGCCCCGGCCGGACTGGTGTGTCGTGCCGGCGCATGCTGTCCTGGCCTCTCCGGCGCAACGCTTTGAGAAGGGATCCGATGACGCCGCGCAGACCGGAATCGGATAGCCCAAGACTGGCGGCCCGGGTGGCGGCCAACTCATCCCAATCCTCCGGGATGACCTCTGGATCACCGCCAACGCCGGGATTGAGGGGCGCTACTCGGTTGGCCGCGGTCCCCGGGCCGTTCGTGTTGCCAGTTCCGCCGCCGGGATCGGCCGTGGAGCCCAGTCCGGGCACACCATCCCCCCGCAGCGAGACGGTCGCGATCAGCACCGCTGTCAGGAGGGAAACGGTCTGAACGTTGCCGCCCGTTGCCCCGGATGAAGTTTGAGGCGAACTGGTCGCGTTGACCTGCGCCGTCACCCCCGTGATACTGTCTGACGTGGCGGCCGGCTGCGCCGCGGCGGTTGACGTCGTGGCCGCCACAACGGTGCTAGCCGACGTAGCGGCCGGCTGCGTCGCGGCGGTTGACGTTGCGGCGGCCGCAACGGTGCCGGCCGGCTGCCCCTCTGGGGTCGATGTCGCGGCGGCGACCGTCGTGCTGCCGGACGTGGCGGTCGGCTGCGCCGCGGCGGTTGACGTTGCGGCCGCTCCCGTGGTGCCCCCGGAAGGCGAACCGCCGGAAGCAACCGTGCCAGTGCTTTGATTGCCAACCGTGAACTCGAAGGAGCGCTCGCCACCGCGAATGAGATCCGTCAGTGCCACCGTCTCCACCTGGCTGCCCTGGAAGATCGCCGCACCACCACGGGCCGACGGCTGGACATCGGCGATGTTCAGAGTGAAGGTGCCCGTGACGCCGGCGAGGACGATTACCTCGATATTCCCGCCCATCTCCAGGAACGCCCGCGCGAAACTACTCTGAACAGTGCCGGTCTGGAGGTTGTACTGGGCACGCGACCCCTCAGAATCGGCCAGGTCGATGGACACCGGGTCGAGCCAGATCACCAGGATGGACAGCCCCGCCGCCCCCGGCCCAACCGCAGCCACGATCTGCGCGTTCAGCGCCGGTGTGATGAGTGGGCTGTCCCCCAGGCGTTTCTGGAGGGAGTCGAGCAGCGCACTGCTGTTTCCGTGGAACTGGGTCAGGAACGAGTTGCCCTGCCCCAGGGTGCTCAGGTCGGCCAGGTTGCCGGCGGGCGCCACCAGGTCCGTTTCCAGGCGGACACTCCCCAGAGTGACCTGGCCGCCCACCACGGACACCACCGGGTGTCCTGCGAAGGCTGTCCCGCCGACCAGCAGGCGCGCCTCGTCGGCGTTGAACGGGGCTGTCTGAATCGCCGGCGATAGCTCGACCAGGTAGGAGCCGGCCGGCAGCGCGTCGGGAAAGAACAAGGTGACGGTCTGGCGCACGGCGGTGGGGTAGGTAAGACCGCTGGAGGCGACCGTGTTGACCCCCGGTGCGTAGACGACGCTCACGCCACCCCCGGCGGCCCCCAGGGAAATGACCCGGTCGTCGCTGGTACCGGCCTGCCCGTCCTGTCCCAGCCAGGTAACGCGGTAGTTGGTCGCGTTTTCGGCGGCGCTCGGCTCGAGCCGGTCGCCCTGGAAGGTGATGACCAGGGTGGTGATTGGTC
>DASPXY010000979.1:0-4752 GCA_035637055.1 Gemmataceae bacterium
TGGTGCGTCAGGAAAAATTCCTTCAAAAACTGCCACTTCGTATCGACGCCCACCCAGACGTACCAGGGCAGCCCCACGAGCACGAACGCCAGCAGCCCGAGGAGCAAGCGGCGGTCGAGCAACAACGTCAGCCGGCGCGACCACGCCAGGAACAGCAGCACGACGGCGCCCGGCAGCACGACGCCGCTCGGCCCCTTGGCGAGCATCGCGAGCCCCGCGGCGGCACCCGCCGGCACAAACCAACGGTTATTGCCGCGGACGTACCCACGACAGAAGAAAAACAGGGTGAGTGCGACGGAGAAATTGAGCAGGGCGTCGGGGTTAGCGAAGTGCGCGGAGGCGCAGAACATGGCGGTACTGGCGAGGATGACGCCCGCCAGCAGGCCCACCGCCGCCCCGAAGAGGAGCCGGCCGATTTCGTAGACGAGCAGCAACGTCAGCAGGGCGGCCAGCGCCGACGGCAGCCGGGCGCTGAACTCGTTGACGCCGAAGACGCTATACGCGGTCGCCTGCAACCAGTACAGCAGGGCCGGCTTGTGACTGCGTAAGACACTATTGAAGGTCGGGATAATCCAGTTTCCCGATTCGCGCATCTCCCCTGAGCAGGTGCCATTGCGGCCTTCGTCCACGTCCCAGAGGCTCGGTCCACCCAGGTTCACCAGGAACAGGCACGCGCCGACGACCAGCAGCAAGGTGTAGTGGGCAGCGCGGCCGTTGTGCCTCTGGACCATCACTCCTGTTCCTCGCAGACGACGGACCCACCCCGGACCGGGACGCTCGGGCGGGCGGCATTATAACATCTCAGTGGATAGTGGCTAGTGATTCCCCTGTTGTGGCACGGTCTCCTGACCGTGCCACGGCGTTTGACCGCAGGTCTCCAGGAGTAGCGGGAGACCTGCGGTCTGCCAGAGTGGCACGGTCAGGAGACCGTGCCACAACAGGCGGAAGCACCCGCCCATCTTCACTAGCCACTAACCACTAGCCACTATCCACTGCCGAAGGCGAGCCATAGGATCTCTGAAACTGTATCGGCATCCCATTTTCTCCACACCACCGCAATGACACCATTGATCTGGGTTGGACTGGACGTCGGCGGCACCAACATGAAAGGCGGCGTCGTCGAGGACAGCGGCCGCGTCCTCAGTGCCGTCAATCTCCCCACCGAGGCGTACCGCGGCCAGGAATTCGGCCTGCAGCGCATGTGCGAAACGATCCGCGAAGCCGTCAAGGCCGCGGGCCTGCGCATGGACCAGGTCAGCGCCATCGGCGTCGCCACGCCCGGCACGATGGACATTCCCGGCGGAATGATCCTCGATCCGCCGAACCTCAAGCCGTGGCGCAACGTCCCCGTCCGCCAGCACATTCACGACACCTTCAAACTCCCGACCGCCTTCCAGAACGACGCCAACGCCGCTGCCTACGGCGAGTTCTGGATCGGTGCCGGCAAGGACGTCCACAGCATGGTGCTGTTCACGCTCGGCACGGGCGTCGGCTGCGGCATCATCATCGGCGACCTGATCATCGAGGGCGAACACAGCCACGGCGCCGAGGTCGGCCACATGAAGATCGAGATCACGAATCCGCGGCAGTGCGGGTGCGGCCGCTGGGGCTGCCTGGAGGCGTACGCCAGCGCCACCGCGGTCGTCAAGCGCACCCTCGACGCCCTCGGCCATTGCGGCGGCAAATCGAGTCTCAGCGAATTGCTCAACCAGGGCGAGATCACCTCGCGCGACATCTTTGACGCCGCGGCGAAAGGCGATGCCCTGGCGGACAAGATCGTCGAGGAGACGGCGTTTTACCTGGCGGTCGGAGCGATGAACATGATGCACACCATCGATCCGGACATGGTGGTATTCGCCGGCGGTATGATCGCGGCGGGGGAATCGTTCCTCGCCCGGATACGCAAGCACGTCAAGGAACTGGCCTTTCCAGTGCCGGCAGAGAAGACGCAGATCAGTTACGCGAAACTTGGCAACGACGCCGGGTTCATCGGCGCGGCGGCTTGCGGACGGCTGCTGTATTCGCGGCAAGGTCGAGAGCGGACGGCGTGATGGGAACGAGACAGAAGGGAGTGGCTTCCGTTTGCGTTTCGCGCACGACCGTGGGCACGAAGCGCGAACGGCTGTCCGGTCAATCGCCGCCGCCGACCTCGCCCTGGTAGCGGATCACACATTCCTGCGAGGCACGGCGATAGGCGCGTTGGATGCGGCGCGCTTCCTCATAGGAGTCGCAACAGGTCAGGGGGCGCTCGGCGGCGTCGGGGCGGCTGTGTGCGGCGTCAACGCGCACAAACACCAGGAAACCATCGTCTTGGTCCGTGTGCATGGAGGCTCCGGGTTATGAGGTCTTCCTGAGTGGCACGAGACGGGCAGCGATGGGGAAAGACATCGTGTTCCCCCGAGTCAGGAGAGAAGGTAACACGCCGTCAAGGGGAAAGCAACTATATTCCGTGAGAATGTGCTCGATGTGCTCGATGCTCGATTGCCTGACCGGAATCATTGAGTTTGGCGACGCGGGCGCAGGAAAACCCCTCCCCCCAACCCCCTCCCCTACAAGGAGAGGGGGAGAAGAAGAGATAGCGTGTTGCTTGCTCCCCCTCTCCGTTGCGGGGAGGGGGTTGGGGGGAGGGGTTGTCACGGCCGCTACTTCCGCTCGATGCGGAACTGCCCCTGGGCGCTGATCGCGAGCAGGTGGTTGACCTTGTCGCGATACTGTGCGGGCACGCCCTCGACGCTGTCATACTTGTGATCGGCCCGGCCATCGTGGATGTGGATCTCGCCAGCCTTCGCCTTGCCGCCCACGACGGTGCCGGTCACCGTGATGACTAACGAACCCTCCTGGTAGCGTGTGGTGAAACGGTCTTCCGTCCGCAGCACCGTCGTCATCACGTCGCCTTGGCGGCCGCCCATTGGCCCAAACGGAACCACCATCGGCTCGTGTGCCCGCACACCCCAGCGGACGATTCCGGCCTCCGCCGCCGCCAACTTGATCCCCTTCACGGTTTCGCGCTTGCCCTTGCGCAGGACGGTGACGTCGGCGGCGGTGTCGAGTTTGGCGACCTGGCCGGCAAACTCGACGGGGTCATTGCGCACCGGCTTGCCGTTCAACTCCAGGATCACATCGTTGGCGCGTAGCCCAGCCTTCGCCGCTGGGGAATCGGTCCGAACCTTGGTGATGACGACCCCCTGGCCCTTGGGGAGATCCAGCTGATCGGCGAGGGCGCTGCTCGGCTTCTCCACCTCGACGCCGAGTCCCGCCTGACCCGCGGGGCGAACGATGAGGCCCTTCTTGTCGGGAACCCACATCTCCCACACGCGATGGCGGTGGTCCGGGACGACCTTGTGCTTCTGTTCAAAGGCTTCCAGGGCCTTGAGTAGCTCGGCTGCCTCCGGATGTTTCTTCAACTCTTCGCGTAGTTTCTGGAGCGTCTGCGGATCGATGGGCTGAGCGGGCACAACTTTCCGCTCGAAGCCCGGTCGGGCCTTCTTGAGTTCGGCCAGGCGATCGCGCACCTTCTGGAGTTGCTGCCGCGCGGCTTCCACCTCGGGTTGGCCGCGGTGTTGCTCCAGCTCTTTCAGGGCCTTCTGGACAGCTTCGAGGCCAGCTTCGATTCCCTTCTGTCCGGCCTCCTGTCCGAGGTCCAGGCCATCGAGGTTGAAGTCGAACTTGAATCCTTTCGGCAACTCGATCTTCTTGTCGGCCTGCGTCTTCCTCAGCCATTCCAGGCCCTTGCGGATCGCGTCCTGATGCTTCGGATCGATCTTGAGCTTATCTCCTCTAATTTCGATCTCGATTAACTCTTTCCCTGGAAGGGAGCGGAGTTGGTGCAGCCGTTCAGCGAGCCTTTTCTCGGCCTCTGCGAGGGCAGCCTTGGCGCTTTGGTAAACAGGCTGCTGTTCCGGGTTGACCGATCGAGCCCTGACGTCGGCCAGCAGCTGCTCATGCCTGGCGATTTCCTTGCGGTAACCCTCGACGATAGGATCCTCCGCCTTATCGACGACCTTCTTCAGCAGGATGACGTCGCCCGGCTGCTTCTGCTCGGGCGCCGGCAGGACGAACACGCGCACCTGTTTGCCCTCTGCTTTGGCGTCCTTGTCTTGCGTCGCGATGACAATGACGGGCGGCGATGCCTCGGCGCGCAGGCCGACGCCGGCGACCACGACAGCCAGCGCGAACAGTCCGCCGGCGGCAGCCAGCGACCAGCGCCGCGGGCAACGCTTCTCCACCTGCACAGGTTTCTGCAGTAACATACGAACCCTCCTAAAAAGATCCGAAGTGGGACCGGAAACGCCCGTCGCCGCTGCGGGCACAGCCGGGGCGCCGGTCAGGGTCAGCAGAAATTCCGCATAGTCCGCGGCCGGATCCTGGCCCGCCGCCGCGGCGTCGGCGACGTACTCCTGACACAGCCGCACCTGCCGCCGCAGCCACCAGAACCACGGCAGCAGGAAGTAGATCGCCTGGCCGAGGGCGAACAGCAGGGCGCTCCAGGCGTCGCGCCGTTCGAGGTGAGTCAGTTCGTGGAGGAACACCCAGCGTAGCCGCCGCGCCGGCGCCTGGCACATCGACTCCGGCAGCACCACGGTCGGCCGCAGCAGGCCGCAGCTGATCGGCATGCGCACGCGGCGCGAAACCAGCAAGCGCGGCGTTCGCGGACGACCAGCGACGCTCGCGAATAGCTGCGCCATTTCCGCCGGAGCCGGGGTCGCTCGCCGCAAGAGCCGTATCAGGACAGCGTGACCGAGCAGCCAGCGA
>DASPXY010000980.1:0-4705 GCA_035637055.1 Gemmataceae bacterium
GCAAGGTGGCCTTCGCCACCATCGAGGCGCAGGTGTAGTGAGCGTGGCCGCCCGCGGTGATCAGTTCCATGTCCACCGGCGCCTTGAACGTGCCTTTCAGTTTGTACGCCTTCTCGCCGGGCGGGATGTTGATCCCCGTCAGCATCCCGAACAGCGGCGGCGCCTGGAACGACAGCAGCGTCCGCGCCGGTTTCTGCTTCGCGAAGTACAGGCCGACGGTCGTCTTCTCCTGCTCGACCTTGCCCGACGGGTGGAAGTGCGTTTGCAGAATCAGGTCCGTGTTTTTCGCAACGTGGATGCCCAGGCCATCCGGCAGGAAGTGTGGCATACCGCCCGCCGCCCACCCGCCAAGGCTACCGCCGCCGCGCCCGAAGCCCGCGCCGCTGAAACCAGGCTTGCCGCCCTGGCCGTCGCGCGCACGGGACTTGCCGGTGGTGTCCGCGAAGAAGAGGACGTGATGCACGACCGAGCGCGCCGAGGGCCGCAGCTCGATCGCCGTCAGCCATTTGTCCTCTTTCAGATTGAGGGGCAGGACGAAATTGCGATAGATGTCGCGGCCGGTGGCCGGCACCTCGTAAGCCTTCGGCATGGACACGATCAGATCGGGAGTGCCGAGTTGCCAGCCCTCGGTGAAGGTGGGCAATTTCGGCAAGCGAGTGGGATCGCCTTCCGCCATCCCGGTCTCGGCCCAGCGCTTGATGAGGGCGACCTGCTCGTCGGTCAGGCGCCGTTCGTGCTGGAACTCGGCGTGGCCCGGCGCGGGATGCCAGGGCGGCATGTAGCGGCGTTCCGTAACTTGCTGGATCAGCTTGGCGCGCTTGCGCACGTCCTTGTAACTGAGCAGCGAAAACGGTCCCGCCTCGCCCGGCCGATGACACGCGGCACACTTGCTGAAGACGATGGGAGCGATGTGCTCGGCGAAGTTCACCGGGGCATCCGCGGCGATCGCTTTCGCCGCTGGTGTTGGGCTGGTGGCGGGGGTTCTGTCCTGGCCGGTCGCGGCGAGGCACAGCCCGCCGGTGAGGGCAACAGTCAGAAGGAAGCGCGTCATCATTCGATCTCCATGATTCAGATCCGCAGAGGCGCGAGAACTCCTTGATAAACACCCACGGAGCCGCAAGGTGTCGGCCGGTGGTGGGATCGGCAGCCGTCGGCCGCGCCAGTTTGCGCAGCAAACTTCCGATACTACCCCGCTTGCCGGGGCGTTGTTTCGTTTCGCGGCCGGCCCAGGGTCGGCAATTTAGAAGCGGTTTCAGAACCCCTCCCCCCAACCCCCTCCCCTGCAAGGAGAGGGGGAGCCAGAGCAACACTTCTTCTCTTCTCCCCCTCTCCGTTGCGGGGAGGGGGTTGGGGGGAGGGGTTCTGAAACGGCAATTTGGTGATCCAGATTTGCCGACGCCTCATCCACATGCTACGCTTGTCCTGCGCCCGGGGGGAGGCAGATCCATGACCATGATGGCCACCTCGTTGACCTCGCATTTCTCCCTCTCTCGGGGACTCTACCCGGGCTACGAACTGCGGCGCATGCGCGGCCGCGGCGGCTTCGGCGAGGTGTGGGAGGCGGAGACGGACGACGGCAGACCGGTCGCCCTGAAGTTCGTGTCCTGCGCTCGCGGCCGGGGTGCGCCTCAGGAGTTGCGCTCGATTCAGATGATGCGGCAACTCGTTCACCCGCAACTGACGCGCGTCGACAAGGTGTGGTGTGCCCCCGGTTTCCTGGTCATTGCGATGGAACTGGCCGACGGTAGTCTCGCCGATCTGTTGGAGGTCTACCGGTCCGAGTTGGGCACTGCCCTGCCTGCCGATCATCTCTGTCCGCTGCTTACCCAGGCTGCCGAGGCCCTCGACTTCCTCAACCTGCGCCAGCACTTGGTGCAGGACCAGTGGATGACCATCCAGCATTGCGACGTCACGCCGCCGAATCTGCTGTTGTTCGACCAGACCGTCAAACTGAGCGACTTCGGCCTGACGACGGCGCTGGCATTTCGGGACAAGGCCCACTTCCGCGCGGGCACACCGGCCTACGCCGCCCCGGAGGTGTTCCAGGGGCGCGTGAGCGATCGCACCGATCAATACGCCCTGGCGGTATGCTATTGCCTGCTGCGAGGGGGGCAGTTGCCGTTCCCCAACACGCCGACGGACTTCCCGCTGGGCTATGTGCGGCCAGCCCCCGACCTCTCGATGCTGACGCTGGCGGAGCGGACGATTGTGGGTCGCGCGTTGTCGCCGGTGCCGCAGGATCGTTGGTCCTCGTGCGGGGAACTGATCTCCGAACTGCGGCGGTTGACCCATCCTGCCTGGGCCAGCAGTCAGGCCGCGGAGATAGAGCGCCGCACGGAGCCGCGCTACCCGGCGGGTGCGGCCATGGCATGCGCGGTGCTGGCGACGCAGGGTAATGGGGCCTGGGCGGCGGAAGTGCAGAACCTCTCCGCGGGGGGAGTGCGGCTGCGCATCGTCAGGCCGGGCTGTGTCCTCCGACCTGGCCGTATCCTGGACGTGGCCCTGAGCAATGCCGCACGCGGAGTGTGCGTCGTGCAGGGGCTGCGGCTGACGAACTGCACCGAGCGGAAAGGCGGCGATTATGAGGTCGGTGGTAGTTTCGATCGGCCGCTGCAGCCAAACGAACTCAAAGCGCTGTCCGAGGGCAATTCAGCCACCGCGGCGGCCTCGGCTTGAGTGAGCGCTGCGAGGGTTGTGATCGCTCGTTCCTCCGCTGTGTCCCTTTCTCAAGCGCGGTGTGTTGGGCTCTCCGCACTAACCTGCAAGCAGAAACCCGGTACGATCAGCAGAACAGGCGATAAAAGCGACGCGCTGTATCGCCGAAGATCATCGCCCGCTCGGCCTCACTTATCGGGCCGAGGGCTTCGACAAGGGCGCTGTTGACTTGCTCATAGGGGGCGGCGAGTTCGCAGACCGGCCAGTCGGAGCCGAACAAACAACGCTGCGGGCCGAATGCCTCCAGGGCTGTCTGCACGTACGGCTTGAGATCGGCGGGCCGCCACGCTTGCCAGTCGGCCTCGGTCACCATGCCAGAGAGCTTGCAATAGACGTTCGGGAACGCGGCCGCCGCCCGGAAGTGAGGCAGCCAGTCGTCCATGCGCCGTTCCCGAATCTGCGGCTTGGCGAGGTGGTCGATCACCATGCGCAGCGACGGTAGTTGTCGAGCCAGCGCCGGCACGTGCCGCAAATGTTTGACGTAGAACAGCAAATCGAACGGCACGTCATGCTTCTCCAGCACGCGCAGGCCGCGAATGATATCAGGGCGCACGATGAAATCTTCGGGTTCGTCCTGCGTGACGTGGCGGACGCCGACAAACTTCGGGTGCGCTTTGAGTTCCAGCAGTTGCTCCTCGCACATTTCGCTCGCGAGATCGACCCAGCCGACGACGCCGGCGATGAACTTGTGCCGCTCTGCCAGGCCGAGCACCCAACGAGTTTCGTCGAGGTTGTGCTGCGTCTGCACGAAGATGGTGCGGTCCACGCCGGCGGCGCGGAGATGTGGCTCCAGGTGTTCGGGCAGGAAGTCGCGTCGAATCGGGGCGTGCTGCGGCACGTCGAGCCAGGCGTAGTTGAACGGCAGGCTGAGCTGCCAAAAATGCTGGTGTGCGTCGATGGTGAGCGCCATGCAGGTCAATCCATGCGAACGCCGATCGACAGCAGCAGGTTGGCGAAACGCTGCTGGTCGCCGGTCTGAATGGTGAGGACGTGATCGGAGGTTTCCACCGCCTTGTAGAAGTCCCACTTCTCGATGGGTTCCAGTTTGAGGGCCAGCCCGGCGGCGCGAATTTCGGACCGGTATTGTTCCCAGACAGCCGGGTCTTCGGGCAGAGCGTACGGTCCTTCCTTCTCGTACATCATCGTGTGGGCGGCCTCGATCGGCACCGCGGAGAGGACGGCTCGCAAGACCTGAGTGCAAGTGACGACGCCGGGCATGAGGTTCAGGCAGACGAGTTCGGCGTGTGGGCCCTTCTTGGCGGAGGCGGGGTAGTTGCCGTCGGCGATCAGGACGCGCGCATGATGGCCGGCACGCCCCAGCACTTCGTTGATCTTCGGGTGGATAAGCAGGTGCTTGAGCATCCGGGCTTCTCCGGGATTACGTCGCGGCTCGGAAATACTGGCGGAAGGCGGTGATCGTCTGGCGAGCGGCGGCGTCCGGGTCGGGGTACGGCAACGCCTCGGCGGACGCAAAACCGGCGTAGCCGATGGCGCGTAGCGCCTCCGCGATGGGGGCGAAATCGATGTGGCCGCAGCCGGCCGGGCGCCGGTTGGAATCCACGAAATGCACATGCCCGATATGGCCCGTGCCGGCACGGATCGCCGCCGCGATGTCCACTTCCTCGATGTTCATGTGGAACAGGTCGGCGAGGAGGACGACGTTGTTCGTCGAGAGGGAATCCAGCAGTTTGACCCCCGCCGCGACCGTGTTGACCATGTTGGTTTCGTAGCGGTTGAGCGGCTCGAAGATGAGCGGCACGCCATACTGACGGGCGTGTTCGCCGAGTTCCTGCAGGGCGTCGGTCAGATATCCGGTCGCGGTGGCGTGGTCGATGTTGTCGCCGCTGCGGCCCTGCATCGAGCCAATGATGGCGGGGGCCTGGAGTGAGCCGGCGAGGGCGATGATCGAACGGATGAAAGCGCGGGCTTGCGTGCGCGCCGCCGCGTCGGGGAGGCACAGGTGCAACCGTCCCTTGACCCAACCCGCGCC
>DASPXY010000981.1:0-2973 GCA_035637055.1 Gemmataceae bacterium
TGGCCGTTATAGACCGTGAAGGTCTTGCTGTCCTCGGTATAGATCCAGACACCGCGGAGTGCCCGGGTCTCCACCCAGGCGTCGTTCACGGTTTCGCTGAAATCGAACCGCATCGGCTCCCCAGCCTCGATCTGGTCGACCTCGCCCAGCTTGATCCACCGCTCAGGCTGGACCCTTCGGGACCCTGGAGAGAGAAAGGCGCGGAGGGCCGGAAAGCCGATCAGGACGGCCGAGAGCGCCGACGCGATCGTGGTTGCCACTTTGAGGAAGAATCGACGGGTCGGGCTCACTGGGACATCCCCCGAGGCTGTTGGAGCCAACAACTACCCCAGTCCCAAGGCCCCGATCAAACCCTAGCTTGCGGCGCTTGGGTCCAGCTAACGCGCAGTTGAGGATTGGGTGAATCCCGGTCAAGGTCAAGTCCCGAATTGGAATGATGGATGCCGCGTCCTACCCGGCTCGTGGCGCTTGTTTGTCTCTAGACTCCTTCACCCCGCCTAAGCGGGCGGCGGCCAGCAGCATGCCTGCTGCCAGCCCCGCCGCCGCTGCGGATGCAACGGCAGCGCCCAAGCCGTGCCCACCCCAGATGAGCGCCGCCAATGCCGCGACGATGGCGACACTAAGCGCCCACAGCTCGAGTGCACTCCACGCCCATCTGCGGTGACGGATCAGGCCGAAGAGTACCGCGAGAGTCAGCCCTCCGTAGGCCACCAACGCGCCCGATGCCACGCACTCACCGCCTGTGGCCGGCCCTGGGATGATGGTCCACTCGTACACGTAGTCCGCAAGCACCCAACTCAGCCCCACTGCCACGATGAGCCGCCACCAATTGGATTCGACGCTGGTCCACTTTTTCAGCCTGGCTCCCGGATGGGATAGTGCTCGGATTTCCATATCCACCTCCCCGAGCATGCGACTTCGCTCGCCTCGAGGAATTTGCAGCCTCAATCGTGAAACTCTCATGAAACTTTCGCCCCATTCCTTATGAAGGTTTCGATACAGAGGGCGCGATCGGTGCTTCGACCCTCGGATTGCGGCGGAAAGAGAGCTTCTCCGAGGCTTCATGCTGTCTTCATGAACCGGGCGCAAGATTATGGGGAGCGACCGCGCGCTAAGACGGACCCGGCGCAGTTGAGGTGGCCGGCCATGGGGAGACGCATCATGAGCACTCCGACTCGCCAACGCTTTGGTTTCTGACCGCCTGTGTGGCCGGGTTGGCGGCGGTCCTGTTGGTGATCGATCACTGGGCACACGTGTTCGGTGTGCTTCCGTATGTTCTACTCTTGGCGTGCCCACTGATGCACTTGCTGCATCGCGGACACGGCAGCCACTCGCCGCCTCGGAGGGACGCGGGGCCGCGGCCTTGAGCACGGAGCGGCTGCGGGAAGGGATGCTACGTATGAGACTCGACACACGGGCCTTTGCGATCGCGGCGGGCACGACCGCTGCGGTGCTGTTCATTCTTTGTGCCCTCGCGGTGGCCATCGCCCCCGGCCCAACGACCGCATTCTTCGGTTATCTCGTGCACCTGGATCTCTCGGCACTGCCACGCACGCTCACCTTCGCCAGCTTCATTGGCGGGCTCATCTGCTGGACCCTGGGGACGGCGCTCAGCTTCGGGTTGGCCGCCACGATCTACAACCGGCTCACCGCGAGCCGCTCGAGTGACGTCGTGCCACGCCCAGTCGCCGCTCACCAGGCCTGAGCCACTCCCGAGCTAGGGGAGGGGGTTGGGGCACGCCATCCAGATACCGGCGGCATCGGTTCCACGTCAGTTCTGGCGAGCTCTGATTCAGGGTGCGTAACCGGGTGACGCGGCTCGAGCGACCACATGAGCCCCCTCGGGCCTGGCATGGGAGGACCGATGAGCCGTCTGTGGGATGTCGCGGTCGTAGGAGCCGGCCCAGCTGGCAACCGGGCCGCCGAGCTGTTTGCTCGGCGAGGCGCGACGGTTCTGCTGCTGGATCCCAAAGCCCCCTGGGAGAAGCCGTGCGGCGGCAGGCTCACGGCAGCGGCGCTGCAACACACGCCTGAACTGCAGGAGCTGCACGCCGCAAGTCAGGCGATTCACGAGGTGCTGGTCACGGCTCCGAGTGGAGCGAGCGTCGTGATCCCACTCCGCCACCCGTACCAGGTGGTCAGCCGTCTGACGCTCTCACAGTGGGGGCTCGAGCGGGCGAAAGCCGCCGGTGCCTGCTTCCAATCGCTCGCAGTTCAGTCGGCGAAGCGTACAAACGAGGGTTGGTCCATCGTCGACTCGGCGGGCGACACCCACCGGGCACGCCGGATCATCGCGGCCGATGGGGCCGCAAGCCGCCTGCGAGGCCTGCTGGCTCCGCAGCTTCGCCCGGAGCTCGCCCCGGCACGGGTCGCCTACCCGCGGGTGGGCGCACCGCCCGGCCGCGCGGTCTTCGTGTTTCTGCCCTCGGTTCAGGGTTATCTGTGGGACTTCCCCCGACTGGGCCACCATTCGGTTGGGGTCGGCGTGCCCCCCGGGACCTTTCAGCGGGCCCCGCTGGATGAGGCCATCGCCCAATATCGCCTGGCGGAGGCCGGGGACAGCGAGCCGACGGAGTACCGAGGCGCCGTGATCGCCACGTCGATGTGGATCAGCGGCAGTTTCGCGGACCTGGGCGGCCGCGACCATGCGCTCCTGGGAGACGCGGCGGGTCTGGCGGATCCGGCAACCGGAGAAGGAATGGACTACGCCCTCCGCTCGGCCAGTCTGGCCGCCGAGGTGTATGACGAGCAGCTCGGCTTTGAGCGATACCCGGCGGCTGCCCAGGCGGCCTTTGGTGCGGAGACGCGCCGGGCGCGAGTGATTCGTCGGTGGCTCTACCGTCGGGGCGTGGCGGAATGGCTCGTGACCGGCGCTCGGCGGTCACCCCGCGTGACCCTGCTGCTGATGGCGCTGGTGGACGCCATCAACGAGCACGAGTCACTACGAAGCGCGATCCTGCGTGGCATCTTCGC
>DASPXY010000982.1:0-3108 GCA_035637055.1 Gemmataceae bacterium
AGTAATCGTCCTCCGGATAGAGTTGGGCGAGCACCGGCTTGAGCGAATCCGTCAGCACCAGACTCTGCGGGTGTTCGAGCGAGTTCTTCACAAAGGTTCCGTCCTCGCAGGGTAGCTGCGTATGGTCCGGCAGCGGTCCCAGGATCTCCGGTGGCAAAACGGTTGACGCCATCACTCTCCCTCCTTGATCCTCGCACCTACGATCTCCGCCTCCTGGGATGCCCTTTGCGTCGCGGATCGCCCCGGTGTTCCTCAACGAAAGGCTGCCCGCAGGCGATCCCATACTCCAACCAGACGCCCGCGCCAACGTGCTCCAGGTACGCGGTGTAGTCACCCAAATCATGCGGCTCGCACAACAACAGATCCCAGAACGCCCAGGCGATCCAGTCCATCAAATCAGCCGGCGGCGGATCCGCCTCCTCGGTGAAAATCAAACCGGTCCGCAGATAGTGATCCGTGCATTCAAATGGCACGGCGATGAGGGCCCCGTTATCCAGCAACACGGCAACCAATCTGGCCGAAAACGCCGTTTTCTCCGAGAGTTCCTCCCGATCTGTGACGAGCCCTGAGTAAAACAATCGTTCCAGTCGCCCACGCACCCAGGGGCCATCGGTACCGCCGAGGAAGAGCGCCCGGACTGCGGCGGACGCTCCGCGGGTCGCCTCGCCGTCGGGATCATCCCAGCCTGCGAACACCAGAGGTCGAACCGCGGGCGATATCTTGCCCGGGGCAAGGTGGTCCGCCAGCGAGTGGGTCAGCGACCAACTACCTCCGTTCAGAGCAATCGCGGCCGCAGCAAAGGTGACGCCGGCGCGGCTGTGCTGTGTGGCGGACATCTCGTCCACGCGTCCATGCCGCACCTCCACGTCGCGCAGTTTCATGGCAGGCCCTCGCCGGATCACTTTCCGCCTGCCGGCGCCGAGCAGGGTTTGGGGCCAGCCTTACGGCAGCCGCTCAACTTCCCCCACGCCGACCTCCACCGGCGCATCTCGATCAAAGATCTTAATCCGGACACGCACGATTCCTCTTAAGACATCAACCTCGATAACCTCACCTTCCATCTCTCGGAACACACCCTTGCGAATCACGACACGGTCACCTGGGACGAGGGGGCCGCGCTGGCACATGTGCTGTGTTGTCACGATCACTTCCCTCCGGCCCGCGCCAGGTCGTGCGCGTTCTCCTCGAACGCCGCCATCACCGCCTCGTCCTCCGGCAACCCGCTTGACTTGAACCGCTTTTGCGCCTCAATCATCCGCCGGTAATCGTTGGGGTACACTTTCCAGAACTTCGGCGCGTACTGCTCCCACAGCGCCAGGATACGCCAGGGGCGTTCGCTGCCGGTGTGCTGGCCAAAGCGACGAAGCAGCTCTTTCACCTCCTCCATATCCTCGGGGCCTTCCAGTTTATAGAGTTTTACCATCTCCATATTGCAGTTCTTCGGGAAGCTCCCGTCCTCGTCATAGACGTAAGCGATGCCGCCCGACATGCCCGCGGCGAAGTTCTTGCCCGTCGGCCCCAGCACCACGACGCGGCCGCCCGTCATGTACTCGCAGCCGTGATCGCCGACCGACAGCACCACCGCGTTCACGCCACTGTTACGGACGCAGAAACGCTCGCCTGCCATGCCGCGGATGTACGCTTCGCCGCTCGTCGCGCCGTAAAAAGCGACATTACCGATAATGACATTCTGATACGCGGTAAAGGTGGCTTTCTTGGGCGGATAGACCACGATCTTGCCGCCCGAGAGGCCCTTGCCGACGTAGTCGTTAGCGTCGCCTTCGAGGGTCAGCGTCATGCCGCGCGGTACGAACGCCCCGAAGCTCTGGCCCGCCGAGCCGAAGAAGTTCAGCTTCATCGTGTCGTCGGGCAGGCCCGCCACCCCGTAGCGCCGCGTCAACTCGCTGCCGACGATCGTGCCGACCACGCGGTTGACATTGCGGATCGGTAATGTCAACTCGACCGGTTCACCGCGCTCCAGGGCGGGCTTGCACAGCGGCAGCAGTTGTGTGTTGTCGAGGGCCTTTTCCAGACCGTGATCCTGCGGAATGCTGCAATACTTGCCGACCTGCGGACCGACCGGCGGTTGATACAGGATCGACGAAAAGTCCAGTCCTTTCGTCTTGTAGTGATCGACCGCCTCGCGTACCTCCAACTTGTCGGCGCGGCCGACCATCTCGGCGACGCTGCGGAAGCCGAGTTGCGCCATCAGCTCGCGCACCTCCTGGGCGATGAAACGCATGAAGTTGACGACGTGATCGGCGGCGCCGGTGAACTTCGCTCGCAGTTTCGGATCCTGAGTCGCAACGCCGACCGGGCAGGTGTTCAGGTGGCAGACACGCATCATAATGCAGCCCATCGCCACCAGCGGGGCCGTCGCGAAACCGAACTCCTCCGCCCCGAGCAACGCGCCGATGATGACGTCGCGCCCCGTTTTTAACTGGCCATCCACCTCGACGACGATGCGGCTGCGCAGGTCGTTGAGCAGGAGCGTCTGCTGCGTTTCGGCCAGGCCCAACTCCCACGGGGCGCCGGCGTGCTTGATGCTCGTCAGCGGCGAGGCGCCGGTGCCGCCATCGTGCCCGCTGATCAGCACCACGTCGGCGTGGGCCTTGGCCACGCCCGCCGCGACCGTGCCGACGCCCACCTCCGCGACCAGCTTGACGCTGATGCGCGCGTGGTGGTTCGCGTTCTTGAGATCGTGAATCAGCTCCGCGAGGTCTTCAATGGAGTAAATGTCGTGATGCGGCGGCGGCGAGATCAGACCGACGCCGGGCGTCGAATGGCGCACTTTCGCGATCCACGGATACACCTTGTGACCGGGCAACTGACCGCCCTCGCCCGGCTTGGCGCCCTGGGCCATCTTGATCTGGAGGTCGGTCGCGTTCACCAGGTAGTCCGTGGTGACTCCGAACCGGCCCGAGGCGACCTGCTTGATCGCTGACCGCCGCTCGTCGTGATATCGCTCCGGGTCCTCGCCGCCCTCGCCGGTGTTCGACCGTCCGCCAAGCCGGTTCATGGCGATGGCCAGCGTCTCGTGCGCCTCCTTCGAGATCGAGCCATAGGACATGGCGCCGGTGGAGAACCGCTTGACGATCTCCGACGCCG
>DASPXY010000983.1:0-5862 GCA_035637055.1 Gemmataceae bacterium
GTGGTGCCGAGCAGGTTCTGGGCAGCGCTGCCGCCGAGGGCGCAGATAAATTTCGGCGCGACCAGTTCCAGCTGTCGTTCCAGGTATTCGCGACAGTGGGCCGCCTCATCGGCCCTTGGCTGCCGGTTGTTGGGTGGCCGGCATTTTAAGATATTTAGGATATAAATTTCCTCTCTTTTCATCCCGCAGGCCGCAATAATCTTGTTGAGCAGTTGCCCAGCGGGGCCGACAAAGGGGATGCCTTGTGCGTCTTCATCGGCGCCCGGCGCTTCCCCGATGAAGCACAACTCCGCGCCGGGGCTGCCGTCGCCGAAGACGATCTGGGTGCGTGTGGCCATCAGTTCGGCGCAGCGCGGACACGTCGAAATCTGTTCGGCGAGCAATTCGAGCGCGACGCGGCGCTGCTCCAGTGTCAGCCCGGTCCCCTCTGCCGCTGGAGGTTCCACCGGCTCCGCGAAGAGGGAAGCGGCCACCGCTACCGGGGGAGAACCGCCTTCGCTCGCGCGCACCTCGGGCTTGGATTCGCGGGCGCCGGGCGGTGGGGCCGTGTGCGCGGCCGGCACCCATTCGACGCCTGCCATCTGCAGGCTCTCCAGGTGTCCGCGGGCTTGCCGGGCAAGTTCTTCGGGTGTCGGGACGGGATCGGGCATGACGGCCTCCTCACAGGGTCTTCAACGGAGAAACCAAGCCCGCTACTGCTGTGTCGAAAACCCCTCCCCCCCAACCCCCTCCCCGCAACGGAGAGGGGGAGCAAGCACAACAGTCGCTCTTCTTCTCCCCCTCTCCGCTTCGGGGAGGGGGTTGGGGGGAGGGGTTTTCGACACAGCAGATCGCACACGGATTCGTCAACCGCTCTCGTGCGCGCACCACGGACGCAAGTTGGGGGTGGAGTGGGTGTCAACGTGCAATGCAACCCATTTCTCCCTCCCGGCATTATCTCACAGCGCACAGCCGTACACAAGCCCACAGCGCCCGCGATGTTGGTGCTTCGGGCGTGGGTGGCCGGGCGACTCACGCCGGCGCATCGACCAGTTCGACGAAGCGCGCGCCGACGTCGTAAAACCCTTCCTGGACCTTGGCGCAGCGCATGATCTGGGCACGCACGCGCAACAGCCCGCCGCCCGTTTGCGGCAACAGCAGCACGCACGCTTGGTGCAACAAGGGCACGGTGGTGATGAACGCAATGCCGCCGCGCGACAGGTCGCGGGCAAAGCCGACCAGTGCGCCCCCATGTGGTCCCAAACGGATCTCGACTCGCTCGTTGTAGTTGACACGCGGGTGAGCGCGGCGCTCGTCGAACGCTGCCGCCGGCACATCGAGGCGCTCCAGCAGGTTCCCGACCGCCTCGTGAACTTTCGCGAGGGGATCGGGTGCCGGTGGGGCGTCCTTGCGTTGAAAACGACAGCCCAGTTCGACCAGGTCGCTGCCCAGGCGGCGGCAGTGCCGCACCTCGACGGGCACGTACAGCGGCGCTCCCTCCGTGGCGATGGCGATGATGATCCGGTCGGTCGTCGCCAGGCGTGCTTGCAGCAGGCCGACGCCATCCTCGGAGAAGTTCTTGGAAACGGCCTCGTAAGCGGCGTCCCAGTCAACGGTCCCGTCGGGGCGAATCGGCACGACCTTGAGCGGTTTGTGGACGGCTGCCCGTGAAAAGTGCCGCCGTTCGGCGCCGGAGCCTCGCCGCAGTGTCAGCACGCAGCGCCGGCCACCCTCTTCGTAACGAACCTCATCGAGGAACGAGCGCATCATGAGGATACCGCGGCCCCGGGACAGCACCTCCGGGTCGTCGCTCTCCAGGCGCTGCAGGACAGCCTCGACGTCGAACCCGCTGCCCTCGTCAGTGACAATCCACTGACAGCGTTCGCCGTCGTAGTCAACCACCACGTCCACAATGCGCTCTGCCAGGCGGGGGTCGTTGGCACGGGTCGCCAGTTCGCGGGCAAAACTGTCGTCGCTGCGATCCTTGAGTTCGGAGGACAACTCCAGGTTGCCGTGAACGACGGCGTTACTGAGGGCCTCGTGCAGGGCGATCATCAGTTTGCCGGCGCGGGTCTCCTGGCAGGCGCCGCACAACACCGCCCTGGTCTTGAGATACTCCACTGCCGGCTCGATCCAGGCCGGCCGACTCGGCAGGCGGAGATGCGTCTGGTCGGAGTGTACCAATGATGGCAGGTTCGGGCTGTCTGAGAGGTCGCTCATACGATCGGATCCGTCGGCGCGGTTGTCATTCTGAGGTCGAGTCGAGCCGCCCGCCGTTGTCTCTCCCGAGCGCAGGAGCGAGGGGAGCAAGGCTCACCAGCGCATTACGGCGGTGCCCCAGGTCAGGCCGGCGCCGAAGCCACTCAGCACAATCAGGTTGCCTGGCTGGACGCGGCCTTCGCTGATCGCCTCGTCCAAGGCCAGCGGCACCGAGCCTGCTGAGGTGTTGCCGTAACGCTCCAAGTTATTATAGACCCGACTGCGCGGGATGCGCAGCACATCGACCGCCGCATTGATGATGCGGATGTTCGCCTGGTGCGGGATGTACAGATCGACGTCGCCCGGCTTGAGGTTCGTCGCCTTGAGAACGTCCTGGATGGTGTCGCACAGGATCGCCACCGCCCAGCGAAAGACGGCGCGGCCGTCCATGTGCATGTAGTGCAGGCCCTTGCCGAGCAGGTCGGCCGTTGGCGGCATGCGGCTGCCGCACGCCGGCCGGCTGAGCAGGTCGCCGCCGCTGCCGTCGGCGCCAAGGCTGTAGCTCAACAGTCCCTGGTCGGGGCGGCCTTTTGACAGCAGGACGGCGCCGGCGCCGTCGCCGAAGAGCGGATAGGTCTTGATGTCGTCGGGGTTGAGGATGCGCGAGTTGCAGTCGGCGCCGACGATCAATGCCAGTTCGCTGACGCCGGAAACGACATAGGCCGCCCCGGTGATGAGTGCATACATGAAGCCAGCACAGGCCGCTTGCAGGTCCACCGCGGGACAGGTCAGCTTGAGGCGATCCTGCAGTAGACAGGCCGTCGAGGGAAAGGACATATCGGGGGTGAAGGTGCCCACCAGGCACAGATCGACATCGCGCGGGTTGACGCCGGCCTGTTCAAGGCAGCGCCGGGCGGCCTCCTGGGCGAGATCGCTGGTGGCCTGGTGCGGCAGCGCATGACGGCGTTCGAGGATGCCGGTGCGCTTGACGATCCAGTTGCTGTCGAAACCGAACCGCTGGAAGAGGTGATCATTGGTAACGACACCGTCCGGCACATAACTTCCCGTGCCTACCACACGGACGCCCATGAGGCTGCGGCAACGAGGACGTGCGGGAGGGGTCCGATCTTCGCTCATGACGGTCTCGACGGGTTAGCGGGCCTGCGCGGCAGATTGGCAAGCACGTCCAGGCTCTCGCCGCGCTGGGCCTTTGGCCCCAACAGTGATGAAAGAGGCAGTATACACGCGCCCCGGCCATCCGGCCATCACTTGAACCATAGAGACACAGAGAAGACAGAAGCGAAAATGAAGAACGGAGAACAGGGAACGGAGAATGGAGAATGTGGCCAGCGGCCGGCTTTCTCTTCATTCTCCGTTCCCTGTTCTCCGTTCTTCATTGGTCTTCTCGCTTTTGTCTTCTCTGTGGTTCTGTGGTTCAAGGTTCGGCGACATGGGTGAGGTAATCCAGCAGAGCGCAGACCGCGTGGCAGGTCGAGTCGAGCCGCAGGTTGCCGTCTTGCTGCGAGACGTAGAAGCCGCCGACCACCTCGGCGCGATACCACTCCGCGAAGTGCTGGGTGTTCGCCTCGGTGAACTGCAGCGTCGTCAAGAACTGCAGGCAGCGCTCAAGGGCCTCGCGGTAGCGGCCGTGGCGCAGAGCGTCGCCGAGGTGGCGCGTTACCCGGCAGGCGGCGGCGAGGCTCTCGGCGTAACAGGCGGAGCCGGACTCCGGCGGTTGCGGCACGCTCTTGCCATCCGCCCAGCCCATGAAGCCACCGAGCCAGAGCGGCCGCTGCGGATCGGGTCGCTGGTACTGCAGCGTGCAGAGCCAGTCATTCATCTCGAAGATTGCGTCGGCGAACGTCTGTTCGCGGGTCAGCAGGTAGGCCTCTGTCCACGCCGCTGTCAAGCCGGGGACGACGGCGAGCGTCTTGCGAGCACGCCAGCGCGGGTGGTAGTACGCGATCGCTTTGCGGAGAACGTCGATCTTCCAGGGGGCCGGTCGGCGCTGGTGGCTGAAGATCAACCCATGCAGCGCCTCGGCAGCGAGGAAATCGCTTATCTCGGAATCGTCGCTACTGGGCGAGCCGCCCGCAACGTCTCCAGAGGTCAGCGAGCCATCGGCGCGTTGCTGGCGGCGGAGGTAGTTGCACAACTGGTCGGCCTGATCGAGGAGGTCGTTGGCAGGGGTCGGCAGTTCGTGAACGGCCCGCACCAGGAGCCCCGCAGCGGCGAGGCGGTTGACGGCTGTCGAGGGGACGCTCGTGTGGCGATACTGCGGATTTTTGGCATCGTCGGGGGCCGTAGCCACCAGGAGGGTCAGCACTGCCTGGGTCGCGAGGGCGGCGGCGCGCTCGTCGCCGAAGTAGCGAGCGGAACGGGCCAGGGTGAGGGCCGCCCCAACCTGGCGCAGATAATGATCGTTCTCGGTACGGACACGCAGGGCAGGGGTCGAGACGTAACCGAAGCGGCCATCGGGGCGGTTGCAGCGTTGCAGCCAGTCGGCGCCGCGGCGGGCGCCGAAAAACATCTGCCGCTGCAACGGCGGCAGCCGGCCGGGATCGCGCTGCGGCTTCGGCGCCTGAACGGGAGCGATTGGAGTGGGTTGCCCCTGCCCCGGGCCCTGCGCCAGCACGGCGACGCCGAGAATGCCGCCCGCCGCCATCCCTGTGAGCCAGGCCATCCGTGTCTGCATGGGTCGGGCCTCCTGCCCGGTTCGGACGCGAGTTGAGACGCACGGAGAGGTGCGACTGTGTTCAACAGGTGTTATACCTTCTCCCACGGCAGCGGAGCAAGAGAGGATGGTGCCTACTGCACCTTGAAACCGTCCGGCATCACGTAGACGGCGACCGCAGCACGGTCGAACGCCCGGTTCGCCGGCCAGTGGTAGACGGCTGTCCCGCCCTTGGCGCGCACTTGCTCCTCGTTCAGGAAGAGCTGCGGCAGCGTCGGATCCTGGTCGCGCTCCTTGGTTTTGCTGACGACGTAGTAGCACACCGGCCGATGCCCGGGCGGAATGGGGATCATCGCCTTGCGGTCCACAAAGACACGCCCCGCATAGTAATGGGCCCACAGGTGTCGATCCATGATGACGTCGCAGCGCTTGGCATGCTCCGCCAGCCATAGTCCGGCGGCGTGGTAGCCGGCACGATTGGCGTGGAGGGCCTGCAGCGTCTTGGGCAGTCCTGCGGCGGTCAGGGTCAGGAGCAACAGCACAGATACCACGGCTACGCGGCCGGTCGGCTGTCCTGCGACGGCCGGAGTCTCGCGGCGCAGCCAGGGGAGCAACCACGACGGCAGTTCCCACACGAAGACCACCGCCGGGTAGACGCCGCACATCACCAGCACCAGGACATGACGATCGGACAGGTAACCGACGGTCATCGCCAGCCGCCAGAGAATCAGGGCGTGCATTAAACCGAACGCCGTCACCACACACGTCCCGGGCATGTGCCAGACGCGCCGGCGGACGTACCAGATGCCCAGCACCGCCGGAACCCAGGCGAAATAGTGGAAACCGTTCGCCACCTCTGTGCCCAGTCCCCACAATCCCTGGGCCAGCCGGCCGAGCTGCGAGCTGTCAAGGTTCAGAGAGACCGCCGGCACCGTCGCCTTGAGGATTGAGGATTGAGGATTGAGGATTGAGGATAGCGCGTTTGTGCTGTTCGATCCTCGATCCTCGAT
>DASPXY010000984.1:0-2722 GCA_035637055.1 Gemmataceae bacterium
TCTCCAGGCGGAACGCTCCCTTCCCGTCGCCCGGCTCCCATTCTCCCTCCGAGTAGACGTGGAGCGTCGCCTTGTCGATGGGCTGGCCCGTCTCGGCGTCGGTCACGACCAACTTCAACTCGAACTTCGTTGAACCGATCCAGTGCGTTCGCTTGAGGACGCGGTCTACGAACAGCACCCCACCGGCCGCGACCCAGAGTGCGAGCAGGAATTTCGCACGCTTCGAGGCGAATAGTGATCTGCTCATCGGTTCACCGCCTTTCCGCAGGGAAACAGCGATCACCCGCGGCTGATTCTACCGTAGGCACTTCGCTGGGATCCATTTTTTCGCAATTTGTTCTGTCGTGTGTTCGAGCCGGCTTCCGCTCTCCCAGAGAGGGGGGGTGCGACGCCTTCGGCGTGCCCCTCGGCCCCCAGGATTCGTCTGTTGAGAGTCGTACAATGGGGGCACGTCCAATTTCCCTCTCCTGTGGGCGAAAGGAGCAACGTATGTGGAAACGTGTCGTTCCGTGGCTGACCCTGTGTAGCGTGGTGGCGGTGGGGATCCTCGTGGCGCGGCATCTGCCCGCCAATCCGCCTCCCCAGGGAAAGGACGCTCCTGCTAACGGGGTCGCAGCCCCCCCGGCGGCCAAGGGAACGCCCGTGGCCGCGACGCCTGGCGTCAACACCGCGACCAGCCGGGTGGTGGCCGTCACCGTTTATCAGAACAGCGCTTTGGTGGCCCGCGAAGTCGATGTGCCGGCTGGCCCCGGCATGCTCGAACTGACCGTCACGCCGCTGCCGCCGACCACGATCAACAGTTCGCTCTACACCGAAGGGACCGCCGACATCCGCGTCCTGACGACGCGCTTCCGCACCCGGGCGATCCTCGAAGACACCCGCGCCGACGTGCGCAAACTGCAGGATGAGCTGAGGCAGTTGCAGTTGCAGAAGGAAAAACTGGAAGCCGACATCAAGGCGGTGCAGGCCAACGCGAAGTCCCTCGATCGGCTGGACAGTTTCATGGAGGTCACGACCATCCAGTCCACCGAGAAGGGGACGCTCAACAGCGAGGCCGCCATCACGCTGAACAAGCATGTCCGCGAGGGGCGGCTCGCCGCGGCGAAGGAACTGGTCGCCTTGCAGCAGCAGGTTCAGGACAATCGGGACAAGGCAGAGTTCGCTTCTCGCCAACTCAAGGAACTGGCCGCGAGTCCCTCCCGTACCGAGCGCGACGCGGTCATCGTCGTCGAGAAGAAGAACGGCACCCCGGGCAAGGTGCGGCTCAATTACCTGGTGGAGTCGGCGTCGTGGCGGCCGCAGTACAAGCTGCACGCCGGCAAGACCGCCAAGGAGCCTGTGCAGCTGGAATACCTCGCGGCGGTCGCCCAGCACACCGGGGAGGATTGGGGGAACGTCAAACTGGTGCTGTCCACGGCGCAACCGACGCTCAACGCGGCTCCGCCGGAACTGCAAGTGCTCCAGGTGACCGTCGCGCCGCAGGCCGCCCCGACCGTTCGCCAGCCCGACATCATGGAACTGGAAGAGCGCGTCAAGGAACTGCGCGGCAAGGGGCAGCAGAACCTCAACGCGGGAAAGGTGTCGAGCGGCACCGGCCTGGTCAACACCGCCGCTGCTCTTGATCAATCGTTCGAGTTGTTCAATCCCGAGGCGGCGATGAAGCGCGGTTGCTCGCTGGCCGTCCGCGAAGGGCCGACTGTGACCTATCACCTCAACACCAACCTGACGGTGCCGTCGCGCAGTGAGGATCAGATCCTCGAAGTGACCCGCCTCGACATCCCGCCGGACTATTACTACAAGGCCGTGCCGATCCTCACCTCGCACGTCTATCGCCTGGCCGACCTGACCAATCGGAGCAACTACGTCTTGCTCCCCGGCGAGGCGACCATGTACATCGGCACCGACTTCGTCGGCCAGATGAATCTGCCGCTGGTCGCGATCGGCGAGACGTTCACGGCTGGCTTCGGCATCGATCCGCAGCTGCAGATTCAGCGCCAGATGACCGATCGCTCGCGCACCACGCAGGGCGGCAACCAGGTGCTGAAGTACGAATACCGCATCCTCGTCAATAGCTACAAATCGGAGCCTGTTAAGCTACAAGTGTGGGAGCGCTTGCCGCGCGCCGAGAGCGAAACGGTGGGCGTGAATCTACTCAAGGCGGCGCCGGACATCAGCACCGACGCTCTCTACCTGCGCGAGCAGCGGCCCAACAACCTGCTGCGCTGGGACGTGCGGGTCGAGCCGCACCGCAGCGGCGAAAAGGCGCTGGCGATCAATTACGAGTTCAAACTCGAACTGGATCGCCGCATGACGATCAGCAGTTTCCAGAGCGCCGGCGTGTTCGGGGCTGCCCCAGCGACGCCCGCCCCGACTCCCGCGGCCCCGGTAGCCGCGCTGCCGCCGATGAGCAGTTCCGATCAGGCGAAGATCAAGGCCGCGATGGCGAAGCTGAGCGCGGAGGATCGCCGTCTGGCGGAGGCGCAGGTGTTCTGTGCGATCGACCAGGAAAGCCCGCTCGGCTCGACGGGGCCGATCTTCAAGGAGATGATCAAGGGCCAGCCGGTGTTCCTGTGCTGTCGTGGCTGCGTCGCCGAGGCCCGCACGCACCCGGATCAGACGCTGACCATGCTGCAGAAACTGAAGGCCCGGATGGGGCGTCAGAAGTAATGCGCGTTCTTGTTCGTAGTCCCGCCTTCAGGCGGAACGGAGCCTTGCCGCCTGA
>DASPXY010000985.1:0-2968 GCA_035637055.1 Gemmataceae bacterium
AGGATGACACGGTGACCAGGTGACCAGGTGACCAGGTGAAAGGGAGTTACGCCGGTCACCTGGTCACCGTGTCACCCTGTCACCTTGTCATCCGCAAGGGCCCGAGAGCCTTCCTCCTCCCAGGTCACGCAGTAGACACCCAGGGCAACCAAAAAGGCCGCTCGGGATCCTCCCGAGGGCCTTCGTTTGTCTTGATGATCTCTGACGCTCAAATCGTCCGCTACAGCAGTTCGCGGACGACGCGACCGTTGTTGACGATCCGCACCGGCCGCCCCTCCGGCGTGTAGAACTCCTCGGTCGGGTCGATGCCCATGAGGTGATACATCGTCGCCGACAGATCCTCGGGACCGTACGGATCGGCCGCGGGGCGTTCGGCGCGGGCGTCGGAGCGACCGACCACGCGACCACCGCGGAGACCGCCGCCGCCGAGAGCTACCGTAAAGACCGGTCCCCAGTGGTCGCGGCCGGCGTTGCGGTTGATGCGCGGCGTGCGGCCGAACTCGCCCGTCACGACGACCAGCGTTCGCCCAAGCATCCCCCGGTCGGACAGGTCGCGGAACAGCGTGGACAGGGCGGAATCGAGCGCCGGCAGCAGATCGCGGCGGAGCGTGGCGAAGTTGTTGTCGTGCGTGTCCCAGTTGCTGTGATCGACGGTCACGCAGCGCACTCCCGCCTCGACCAGCCGCCGCGCCATCAGGCACGATTGCCCCAGCGAGGAGCGGCCATATTCATCGCGCAAGCGCTCCGGCTCGGCGGCGATGTCGAAGGCGCGGCGCGCCGCCGGCGAGGTCATCAAGGTGAAGGCGTCGCGCTGATACTGACTGACCGCCTGAGCGTGACGGTTCGCCTGCACCTCGGCGCTCTGGCGATAGCGGTCGAGCTGCGCGAGCAGTTGGCGGCGCCCTTCGAGGCGATCGGCGGCGAGGGTCGGCGGCGGCACGATGTCCGGCACCACGAAGTTCGGGGCGTTCGGGTCGGCGTCGATGACGAACGGAGCGGAGCCGGAGCCGAGGTAGGCCGGGCCGGCGCTGGGGTGCATCTTCGGCAGGCAGACGTAGGGCGGGACGCCGCCACGCGGGCCGAGTTTGCGCGCGATGATCGAGCCGTGAGCCGGCCGCTGATTGTTCGGCTTCAGCCCAGGATTGAAACCGGCTTGCGGGAAGTAGCCCGTCAGCATGTAGTGGTCGGCCGGGCCGTGGTCCGAGTTGTGATGGCGGAAGGAGCGGATCAGCGAGAATTTATCCAGCTGCCGGGCGAGGCGCGGCAACTGCTCGCCGACCTGGATGCCGGGGACGTTGGTGGCGATGGGCCGGAACTCGCCGCGGAACTCGGCCGGCGCGTCGGGCTTGAGGTCGAAGGTGTCAATGGTGCTGAGGCCGCCGTGCAGGAAGAGAAAGATGAGCGACAGGTCGCTCGTGGCGCGGCCCTGGGTGGAGGCGTGGGCCTGCAGTTGCAGCAGGTCGGGCAGCGTCACGCCCATGCCGAAAATGCCGGCAGCGCCGATGCGCAAGAAGTCACGGCGCTGCAGACCGTCGCAGAATTTCCTCGACGTCATAAGAACCCCCCTTTCACTCCATTGCACCATAACCATGCGCGGAAGGCAACGGAAAGATCGCGGTACTGCTCTGAGGAAAACCCCTCCCCCCAACCCCCTCCCCGCAACGGAGAGGGGGAGAAGAAATAAGGCTTGGTCTTGCTCCCCCTCTCCGTTGCGGGGAGGGGGTTGGGGGGAGGGGTTTTCCTCAGAGCCTCGCCGCTGTCTTCCCCTCGAAGAACGGCACCTCGAAGACCTTCTCGTGCATGACCGGACCGTGTCCGAAGTAGCCGCCCTCGCCGAACAACTCCCCATGATCGGCGGTCAGGATGATGTGCGTGCCGCGCGGGCACTTTGCCAGCAACTCTCCGAACAAACCATCGACATATTCCACACACCGCACCTGTTGCTGGTGCAGCCGGGCCAGCAGCGGCGCATCGAAGAACGGCGGCTCGTTCGCCTGACCCTGCCGAAGATCCCGCAACGCGCCATGAACACCGCGCAGCCGCGGCAAGTCCTCACCGGTCAGCATGTATGGATAATGCGTCTCGCCAAGATTGCAAAAGTAGAAAATAGGCTGTCCGGGCGGGAAGGTCATCTCCGCGATCATGCCCGCGAAATCATCGTGGCGTTCCATCAGGCGATAATCGTCGAAGTGAGCCGAGAGCAGCGTGGACTCATTGAGGACGGGCAGCGACACCCGGCCGACCGTGCGATAACCCAACTCGCGCAGCACGCGCGGCAGCGACAGATGCGGCAGGAAGCGGGCGAAGTCCAGCCCATCCACGCCGAGACGCCCCGACCACAGAGCGAACTCCTCGCGATACACCTCCGACGCGAACACACCGCGCGGGCTGCGGTGCGGCAGCAGGCCCATCAGGAAGGCGTAGTGCGCGGGAGCGGTCCACGAGGCATAACTCCAGCGCCGCTCGACCTGCGTGCCATTCGCAGTCAGGAAACCATCAATCGCGGGCTTGCGTGCGCGGACGAAACTGTCGTGGCGGCAACTATCGAGTACCAGCCAAATGAGACAGTTCATGGTGTCCATCCCACCAATTTTGAGACACGCGTTTGCTCTTCGCCGGACACGGTGTATAGTATGAACAACCCGTCACAAAGCCGTGATCGCACCGCAGCGGATCGTCCCCGTTGCGCCCGTCCGACTCGTTTGCCCATCATCACCCAACGCCCCCTCCGCCCTACGACCGACGCCGCGTACGCTTGCGCGGTCGCTCGAAGGTCGGCGCGCGCCGGCGGGGCGGCCCTGCGCTGGCACGCCTCAAGGAGGGATATCATCGATGTCATTTATCGCACAACTTCGCGGACGGTTCGCGCATCTCTGGCAGCAGTTGCAGACAACCTCTTCGCGGAAGCCGCGTGCCGCCACACCACAGGTCGAGGGACTGGAGGATCGTTGCGTGCCGGCGCTGCTGG
>DASPXY010000986.1:0-9492 GCA_035637055.1 Gemmataceae bacterium
CACGGACCCTCAATCAGCCACTCTGCCAGTTGTAGAATGGGCGCGGAAGGAGGTGAAGCCGATGACCGAGGCGGAATGGCTGGCATGCACCGAGCCAAAGCGAATGTTGGCCTTCCGGCAGGGGAAGGCGCTCTGGCGCAAACGCCTGCTGTACCACTGCGCCTGCTGTCGGCTGATCTGGCCGTTGCTGACCAACGAGGGCTCCCGTCAGGCCGTGGCGGTCTGCGAACGCTACGCGGACGGGTTGGCCGCCGAGGGCGAGGTTGAGGCAAGCAAGGGCGCGGCAGCGGCCGTCCAGCGTCGGGCGCAGGAGGCACTCACTGCCCGCGGCCAGGCGCTGCGCGATTTGCTCAGGCGCACAGGCAGTGTCGATTGGAGCGAGCCGGCGTACCGCCAGTATCGGCTTGCCCTGGTGGAGGAGCTGGCTGCTGGGGCCGCGTGCAGCCTGTTCGTTGAGAAGCCACCGCACGTCCAGCAGAGCCGACGCGATTACTGGACGGTGGAGAGGGGGGTCGCGCGTGCCGCACACGCCTGGCGCATCACGTCCTGGCAGTCGCCGGCGGCGCGTCTGGAGGCGACCTGGTGGATGCGGACGGCCCGCGCTGAGATCCTCCGGGACATGTTCGGAAACCCCTTCCGGCCCGGGACGCACACGGCCGCCTGGCGTACGTCGACCGTGGTCGCCCTGGCCCAGGCCGCCTGCGACGCCCGCGATTGGGCCGCCCTGCCGGTCCTCGCCGACGCCCTCGAAGACGCGGGCTGCACCGATACGGCGATTCTCGACCACCTTCGCAGCCCCAGGCCGCACGCCCGCGGCTGCTGGGTCGTCGATCTCGTGCTCGGCAGAAAGTAGAGCCCCTGATTCGGGATCAGTTCTTCTTCCAGATCGTAGAAGGTGGTCGAGGGAGGGAGCGCGGACTCCATGACCGAGGCCGAGTGGCTGACCTGCACCGGACCTGGGCAGATGCTGGCGTTTCTGCGCGGAAAGGCCAGTGGACGAAAACTGCGGCTATTCGCGTGTGCTGGTTGCCGTCGTATCTGGCACTTGCTCCTTGATGAGCGGAGCCGCCAAGCGGTCGAGGCGGCCGAGCGCTTTGCTGACGGCGAGATCGACGTCGTAATGCTGGCGTCCGCCCGCGCAGCCGCTTGGTTGGTCAGAACAGACGCTGGCGAGGCGGCCATTTGCGCTTCGGCTCCGGACCCCATGATGACCTTCATGTACGCCGCGAACAAGGCCGCGGCCGTGGCAGCGCATGCCTGCCTTGCCAGTGCTGCCTGGGTGAACCTCATGCGGCAAGGGTGGGCCGATTACTGCGATGTCTTGCGCGACCTCTTCGGCAATCCCTTTCGGCGGGTCTCGGTCCCTCCCGCCTGGCTGGCGTGGAACGGCGGGACGGTGCGCCAACTGGCGATGGCGGCCCACGAGGAACGCAACTGCTCCGCAACACTGGACGCCACCCGACTCGCCGTCCTGGCCGACGCCTTGGAGGAGGCCGGTTGCAACAGCACCGAACTCCTTGGGCACCTGCGCGGGCCAGGGCAGCACTATCGCGGCTGTTGGGGAGTCGACACCCTGCTCGGCAAATCGTGAACTCGTTGTGTGTCTGTCCGCTGGTTACACGTTGTGACGATCCGCTCCGAGCACGGCAGCCGACGAGGCCGCTGGTGAGCGGACACGGTCATTTGGGCTTGCGGATCTCCCAGGGGATCATGCGCGTGATCCGATCAAGCGAGCCACTCCACAAGCCGCGGTGCCCGCGTTCCCCGGCATTGAAGCGGCCCTCGATCAGGGCATAGCGGTTGTTGACCTTGGCCTCGTCGGAACCCTCCGCGGGAATGTCAGTCGCTACCAGCCACAGGCCGTTCTTCGTCAACGCCTGCTCGAAGTCCTCGCGGTGCAGGTAAATGGCTGAGCCTTCATGCTCGAAGCGGACGAACCCCCAGACCCGAACGTACTTGCCGTCGAACGCCTTCGGCGTGGCGATCAACTGGATGAGGGAGACCGCCAGCGGACTGCCAGCGGCCGAACCGGGCTGGGCGGTCTGGGGCTCGGCCTTGCGTTCTGGTGGCCCAGGAGGCTCTTGGGCTGTGCCCAGAGAAGCGAACAGCGCTGCGGCGCAGGCGACGCACACCAGGCATACCGCCAGCACGATCTTCAACTTTGTCATACGCATAGTTTGGAGCACCTCCTTCACCCAGGCGAGCACCTGCACTGGGACAATACCGGCCGGCAGTGCCTCTCCCGCGGCGAGTAGTGTCGCTGCTTCCACGATCGAACCCAACAACGATGCCGCTACCGCCGCGCCTGCGCTCGGAACTGCCGTTGCCGTCGCCAGGACAGCCGAGAGCGTCAGCCCGCGTTTCGTCAGCCGCTGGTGCAGCCGTGCCCGTCCACGCTCCAACCGTCCCTTGACCGAGCCAGCGCTCCAGCCGAGCCGCACCGCAGCTTCCTCCTGGCTCAGGCCCTCCAGACAGACGAGGACGACCGGCGCGCGGTAGAGCTGCGGCAACCGCTCGATTTCCTCATCCAGGACGAGCAACAGTTCCCGGGCGGTCAACTCGTCGAGCGGGTCGGGGAGGCGAGGCGAAGGGGCTGCACGGAACAGCGTTGCTTCGCGCCGGCGGCGGCGACCTTCAGCGCGCCGGGCATTCCGCGCCACCTGGCGGGCGACCCCGTGCAGCCAGGCAGCGAGACTCTCCGCCGGACGAACCGTAGCCGCCTTCTGCGCCAGCACGAGCCAGACAGCCTGGAAGGCGTCTTCTGCTGCGGTAGCGTTGCCCAGCAGACGGCGGCAGACGCCCAGGACGAGGCCGCCGTGGCGGGTCACCAAGGTGGCGAAAGCCTCCTCGTCCCGAACCCGGACGAAGCGGCGCAGCAGGTCGGCGTCGGACGTGGGGTCCGTAGCTGGCGAGGAGGCCAGATGACGGAGGTGACGCAACAGGCGCTCGGGGTGTGCAGGCACGCGGCGATCCTCTGCGGGCATCAGGGCGGCATCGCTTCCTTCATGATATTGTCCGCCGCCTGGAGAACCGCACGCCCCTTTTCCGGATGAGTCCGCGCTGAGGAAGCACCGACGGCAAGCCGAACGATCACAGCGTCGTAGTGAACACGACGAACTGTGCCTTCCAGAAGGCTCCCGGGAACTCCAATCCAGTCCGCGCACGGAGCAGGTCGCAAGCGATCTCCTCCCCATCGACGTGCTCACCCCGCTCCGGCTTGCTCCGTCCGAGGGCGCGCAGACAGGCAACGAGCCCGTCGTGTTTGGCTGCGGCTTTTCCCTCGCGATAGTGGACCGCTGCGGGTACGTCCGCGATCCGGAACACGTACACATCCCGTCCCACGGACACCTCTTTCAGCCAGGGCACGGCTGCGGAGAGGCGGCAGGCGACGTCGATCAGGACGGCCCACTCACCGAGGAGGGTAGCGCACAGGTCGAGGCCACGAGCCACGGAGGTGGCCTCCTCGAAGCTGAGGTGTTCGCCGGTTGGGCTGAACACGTCAGGGACCACCTGCTGGAGTGTGGCACCGGCAGAAACCCGGACACAGGCAAGTTCAAGATTCCAGGCCATCGTTTTGCTCTCCATGCCGCCGACACCCCTGACAAATTCGGGTGTTCGCTCTACCTTCGCGCCTCAAAACGGTCTCTCTTGCCGACCGGCAACTCAAGGGAATCGTGAGACAAGGAGCCAGGGGAGATCTGCTGCTAACCGTTCCTGGACCAGTGATTGGGAAACCGCGCTGCTACGGCAAGTCTTGTCGTTGTCGAGCACAGATCGGAGGAAGCGGGCTGGCCTGGGCTGTTGTCAGGGCAGCGAGTTGGTGCCGTTGTCCCCGCCTGTCAGACCTGCAACTTGAAGACGGCCCACTTCGACTTGCTTTTCTTGAGCGCCACCAACCGCGCAACGGAGACCAACTCCGCCCGCCGCGCATCATCTGCTGGCCGCTTTCGAGCAGGGTTGTTGTACTTCGCTCCCATTGTCTTCCGCAATCTGTCACGGGCAGAATCAGCAGACGACCAACTCCAGGTGGTCGAACTCCTCGTTGGCCCGGTAGCCCAAGGTGACGTACAGGAACTTCGCGGCCACCCGTTCCCAAACGGCCTCTCTTGCCGGGCGGCAAGTAAGCGGCATCGAGGACAAAAGCCGGCCTCGACGAGCCAGGCCAACGGGTCCGCCTGGGCCAGCTCAATGCAGGCTATCTCCGAGCACGTCCCCTGTCGAGCAGCTGGACGACTCTCCTTCAGCCCGGATCGCCGAAGACTGCTGTGCCGAGAATTGCTGACTCCTTCACGGGCATCGCCCACTTCTCGAACCCTTTTCGGAATCGGGTCACGTTCGATCGTCACATTCCCGCCGGGCGATCCCCTCATCCACCGGCCTTTCGATTCGTCGGGCGACGGGACCGGGCTGCGCAACATCGCGAGCCAAATTGCATTCGGTGGGGCGGACCGACGCGCGCAAACTCGTGCTTGCCGAGCATAACACGAGGCTCGCAAACATGCACCGCGGCCGTCGTGCTTGGAGCAGGCGGCACGAGCAAGGTCTGGGTCGCCGATCAGGTCGAGCCGGTGCAACGGCGCCTCGCCCTCAGGCCAGGGCGAAGACGCGGTCACTCGCGGGGCTAGGGAGCAAGGAGGCGCCGCAAGCCGCGACCTCAACCGGACCGACCACCCTTTCTGGAACTGGACCGGTCCCTTGCTTGCCGGTCCTCTCTCCGGTGGTTATCCTTGACCGCATGAGCGAGGTCACGGACATCCTGTCCGCCATCGATCAGGGGGATCCGCACGCCGCCGCGCAACTGTTCCCGCTGATCTACGATGAGCTGCGCCAACTGGCCGCGCAGAAGCTGGCCCACGAGAAGCCGGGCCAGACGCTGGACGCCACCGCCCTCGTTCACGAAGCGTACTTGCGGCTCGTGGCGGCCGAGCAGGGCGACACCACACCCGCCGGGGACCGTGGCTGGGCTAACCGCCGACACTTCTTCGCGGCCGCCGCCGAGGCCATGCGCCGCATCCTGATCGAGAACGCCCGCCGCAAGGGACGCGCCAAGCACGGCGGCGGGCGACGGCGCGAGCACCCCGACCTCGACGGCCTCCAGGCCGACGGGCCTGCCGAGGAACTGCTGGCCTTGCACGAGGCCCTGGAGCAGCTCGCGGCCCGCGACCCGCTCAAAGCGAAGCTCGTCGAGTTGCGCTTCTTCGGCGGCCTGACCCTGGAGCAGGCGGCCGAGTGCCTGGACATCTCTCTCTCCACCGCCGACCGCGCCTGGCGCTACGCCCGCGCCTGGCTGTACACCGCCATGGCCGGCGACAATTCCGAAAAAAAGTGACGGGCACCTGACGTGTTTTCGGCCCCGCGTCGCATAAAGGGGTAGCGAACACGACCCGCGCGACCCGGCGTGTGGATCGTCGGTCGTGGGCGCGTGCGCTCTTGCACGGCGGATGGAACTCATAGGGGGCCCGCGAAAAAAAGCGGCACGTCTGTCACAGCCGCCCGGCGGGCCTGCTATCAGAGAGAAGTCCGGATCGGGGTTCCGGACGATCGGGCTGGGCCCGCGAGCGGTTGGCGGGCCACTCTGACCCGGAAGCGGCTGACGCGCAAGAGCGTCGGCGGCCGGTAGGGTTCTCGTTGAGATGGGCAAGAACCGCCGCCTGCCCGGCAAGGGGCCGGTTCAGTCCTCCGCGTTCTCACAGATAAGGGAGCTTCTGTGGCCATACTCAACTTCAATCGCATCCTGCAGTGGACCGACTTTACTGAGGTATCCACACCCAGAGTGGCGGGGCTGACTGCGGAAACCTGGGCGGGGTTCGCGATCAACTTCACGGCGCGGGACCGCAAGCCCAACGGCATGCGCGCCCTGAGGCCATCCGCCGTCACGGTGTCGGTGGGGCTGGAGCCTGGAAAGTCGTGGGTGCTGCGGGGAAGTACGGTGCCCATTCTGCTGCGGCACGAACAGGGGCATCACGACATCGCCGCCATCGCCGCCCGCCAGTGCCACGACGAAGCCCTCAAGATCGAGGCCGACTCGGACCGCACGTTGCTCGCTGCCGTTGATACCCTGGCCCGCGCGACGATCGCCCTGATGCAGCAAATCCAGAAGGTCTATGACGACCCGGGGTGCGCCACCGCCCACGGGGCCAACAGGACCATGCAGCTCGAGTGGGCGGTGCGCATCGCGGCGGCCAAGAACGACCCCAACGGCCGGCTCACCGCTCTGGCTGCCTGCCTGCCGCCCATCTTGCCGGTACTCTTGATGGCGGTTCGCCACGTCCTGTAGCCAACTGTTGTTCGCTTACCCAACGGGAGACTTCAAATGCGCACATACCCGCTCGGAATGATCACGATCGAGGGGCCGGGTGACCACGAGGACCAGGTGTACAAGGAATTGGACACTATTCTCCTAAACCCGGTCGGTAAAATCCTTCTCCAGTTCATCTACGCCACCCAGCTCAACCACATCCCCCCGAAGAACCTGAAGATCGTGCCGTATACAGGGTTGTGGGATAACAACTCCGCGTCCCCCCCGGACGACAGGGATGCCGCCAGCCCAGATCTCCCCGACTACTTCAACGACGAAGATGACGATCTCAGAACTCCGGAGATCGACGAGCGCTACAACACGTCCGGACGCAAAGGCACAGGGAAGGGCAGCGACGTGAAGATCGAGCACTCGCCCAGCAGGTACATGGCCCGGCTCCCCGACGAGGGGCTGTTTCACGAACTGGTTCACGGCCTGCACGAAATGGAGGGCGCATTCCACGCGATCCCCACGACGAAAGGCCATGTTGACTGGAAAGATGAGGAAGAGTGGTTAGCCATCCTCCTCACCAACGTCTACACCTCAGCCAAGCCGAGCACGCGGCTCAGGGGCTTCAACCACATGACCTGGGAGAAACTCGAAGAAAACTGGAGCACATCGGCGGGGCTGTTGACCGACGACTACCACCTGACACTGCTGAATATCTACGGCGCGATGAATCGGCAGTTGTTCTGGGCCATCGCGGGCATCCCGGCCGACTTCAACCCAATGCGAGAACTCTACATTCTCAACCCGAAGAAATACGTCGGGAGAAGAGCGGCGCCCGTGGTGCCTACTCCAGATCGCCCGACCCGATAACCAAGTGTGACCGCCCCGTCAGGCTGGAGGCCGGTTGGCGTCCCGCCGTTCAGGAGAGAAGACATGCCATCCTTCAAAGAGGCATTCGAGAAAACCGGCCTTGACCCCAACCCCACGAGCCCCTTCATGGTCGTCCCGTTGGGGGGATCGAACATCGTGCGTCTCGCGGATGCGGCAGGTGTCAAGTTGGAGTATGACACCGATCGGCTGAAGGTTGTCCAGGTAACTCGAAAACAAGAGCATCTCATTCTGGATGCCTTGCGGCCCCAATTCACCGAGTGGGGATTGGAGAATAAATACACGCAGGACTTGACCAGGTCGTTTGCCAATGCGGCGTCTCTCCCCGAGAACGTCAGCGGGGACAATCAGCTGTATCTCGTGACAGGGAACGTGCGCGGCCTGACCAACCTCGATGCGGTTCGGAAGCCCGTCAAACAACATCTCGACGTCGCCGTCGTTCCGGCTCTCTCTCACACCCTCGCCTTCAAGTTTGTCCAGCATCTCGACGAGGCCAGCGGCAACTTGCTCATCCCGCGTTGGAGTCCCGACAACGCGGAAATGTTGACCGCTCGACTGAACTGGGTTTACGGCCCTCAGGCCAATATCAAGTTTGTGCTCAAAGGCGCCAGTGTGGAGAAAGTGGAGCAGCGCTTCCACCGAGAGCCCCATTGGAAGGCCGATCTGTTGGACAAGCTGGCGCCGCTGAAAAACACCAGTGTACACTTGACCGTCTTTGTTCTCCCGGATCCCCAGTTTGAAAGCGAGGGCGGCAAGAGGGCAAGTGGCCTCCACCCCAACCCTCCTCATCCAGAGGATGTTGTTTGCGTCGTTCACAAACCCACAAGGCCCAGTGATGATGACCCTTTCTTTACCAGCCTGGCACACGAGGTCGGACATTTCTTGATATCTCAGCAAGGTGACCACACGGGCGGCCATCACTCGCGGGATCATGTCTTGCTAAACGACCAGGGAATGCAAAGCACCAGGCTGGACAGCGGCCTCGTGCGGAAAATGAATCCGCCTTGATCAAGATTCGCCGAAGCTCGCGGACGGGTGGATCGTCACTTTCCCGATGGAGAGGGGCGGCGGTGGCCGACCGCACCCCCGCCGCTAAGATCCCGCTGGACGATGTCGGCCTGGTGCGGGCCAACAGGATCTGTTCGTCAACCCAGGCTTTCGACCTCACCGCCCGGTGAAGGGTTCACCATGAACGAAGAATCGCTGTTCGCCGCCGCCCTGGAGAAGCCGAACCCGGCCGAGCGACAGGCATTCCTCGACGAGGCGTGCGCCGGCGACCTCGAGCTGCGGCAACGAGTGGAGCGGCTGCTCGCCGCCGACGAACACACCTGTGGCATCCTCTCCCGCGGCGCGGCCGTCCTGGAGTCCTCCGGGCCGGCGCCGCTGGTGGTCGGCGCGGTGCTGGGCGGCCGCTTCAAGCTCCGCCAACTGCTTGGTGTAGGCGGCATGGGCGAGGTCTGGGTCGCCGACCAGGTCGAGCCGGTGCAACGACGCATCGCCCTCAAGGTGATCCGCCCGGGCCTCGACTCCGCCGGTCTGATCGCCCGCTTCGAGCAGGAGCGCCAGGCTCTCGCCCGGATGGACCACCCCGGCATCGCCAAGGTTCTCGACGCCGGCACCACCGAGTGCGGCCGGCCGTACTTCGTGATGGAGCTCATCAAGGGTGTGCCCATCACCGAATACTGCGACACAGCCAAGCTATCCCCAAGAGAGCGTCTGGAACTGTTCGTCTCCGTGTGCCAGGCTGTCCAGCACGCCCACCAGAAGGGGATCATCCACCGCGACCTCAAGCCCTCCAATGTGCTCGTCGCCCTGTACGATGGTGTGCCGGTGGTCAAGGTGATCGACTTCGGCATCGCCAAGGCCACCGGCGAGCGGTTGAGCGAGCATAGCGTGTACACCGAGGTCGGCGCCCTGATTGGCACGCTGGAGTACATGAGCCCCGAGCAGGCGACGTTGAACAACCTCGACATCGACACGCGCAGCGACGTGTACTCCCTGGGCGTCCTCCTCTACGAACTGCTCACCGGCGGCGTGCCGCATTCCCGCAAGGAGCTGTGCTCGGCCTCGTTCGCCGAGATGCTGCGGATCATCAAGGAGGTCGAACCGCCGCGGCCGAGCACCCGGTTGGCGTCCGACACGGAGACGCTGCCGGTCGTGGCGGCGGCGCGGCAGACGGAACCGAAGAAACTCACGGCCCTGGTGCGCGGCGAACTGGACTGGATCGTGATGAAGTGCCTGGAGAAGGATCGGACGCGGCGCTACGAGACGGCCAGCGCCCTGGCCCAAGATATTCAGCGCTATTTGAACGAGGAGCCGGTGGAAGCCTGCCCGCCGTCGGCGGGCTACTGGCTGCG
>DASPXY010000987.1:0-3562 GCA_035637055.1 Gemmataceae bacterium
TGGCATGGGTCGGGATCGCGAGCTGCGTGGTGATCCTGGGGTTCGGGGTGACGACCCGGTTGCTCGGTCCGGCGCCAGGCGTCACGGAGGCGAATGTCAAACGACTCCGGCTCGGAATGACAAGAGCCGAGGTCAAGGCGATCCTGGGTCAACTGCCGGCGTACCACATGACACAGGTTACTCGTGGTGGTTTTCGCCCTTCGACGTTTGGTCCGACGCAGAAGGCCCAGTTTACTCCTGGTGGTTTTGATACCTTGGCGTTTGATCCGAAAGCGAGGTTTGGCGACCAGGGCTTCGGCGGTAGCAGGGTTAGTCCCCCCGCGGCCAAGGAAGAACCCCCCTCCAACGACCAACCCAAGAAGGGCGAGGTCGGTCTCGGCGCGGTTGTAATAACCTCGGGCAACGCGGAAGCACTCGAAGAAGTCCTTCGGACGATCGCCTCCATCGTCCCCGGTGAGGCAGGATCTGCTTTCATCTCGTTTGGAGAAGATGGCCGGTTGACGCGCGCTGAATGGTCGCCCAACCCTGGAGCGACGGTCCCAAAGGCTGGCCTTGGCGAGTACCTCCGCTCCTGGCTCCCCTGATGGCGCTCGGCTACGATTTCCGTTCGGGAGCAATGTTCTGACATGGCACGGTGCCAACGACTGAGGGTAACATCGGGAGCAACAAATGAGCACACAATGGCTCACCAGGGAAGCGTATCACCAAATTCGGGGCGGGATGTCCTTGGCGGAAGTCGAGGCGATCTTGGGCAAGCCGGGAGAGCGAGAGCGACCTGCATTCTTACCCACGCCATCGCATGAGCGTGGCGATGAATGGTTTTGGAGTGACGGGAATGAGGCGATCTATGCCTCATTCGATCCAGAAACGGGAACATTGCAAGGCTGGGGCTGGGCTCGCCCTCTCCCTCCGGATGGTGATTATCTGGTTCGAGCCGAATGGTGACTCCGAAAGCCGGCAAGACCGATCGATACCTGGTAGGATACTCTGCGTCATACCCTAACGGGCCAACCTCGAACCCACCGGCAAGGGCAACCACCCAATGCGCCGTCTGCTCTTCCTCGCCTCCCTGGCCCTCCTCCCTGCTCCTGCGGCAGCCCAGGCTCCCGCCCTTGGGCTGCGGGTGCCGGACGGCTTCGAGGCGACCGAGTTCGCCGACGGCAAACTCGCCAACGACATCTTCTGCATGACGGTCGATCCGAAAGGCCGCGTCATCGTCTCGGGTCGCGGCTATATTCGCATCCTCGTCGAGGGCAAGGACGGCCGCGCCGAACGTGCCATCGACTTCGCCCCCGGACCCAAGGACGGGGCACAGGGCCTACTCTGGGAGGGCGATTCGCTCTACTTCACCGGCGAGGGCGGGTTGCGGCGTTATCGCGACCAGGACGGCGACGGCCGCGCTGACGGTCCCTCCGAGTTGATCCGCGCCATCAAGACCGGCGGCGAACACGACGCCCACGCCATTCGCCGCGGCCCCGACGGCTGGCTGTACGTCCTGTGCGGCAACAACGCCGGCGTCAACAAGTCGTTCGCCCAGCTGCCAACCTCGCCGATCAGGGAGCCGGTCGCCGGCTGTGTGCTGCGCTTCACTCCTGACCTCAAGAAGAGCGAAATTGTCGCCGATGGCTTCCGCAACCCCTACGGCATGGACTTCAACCTCGACGGCGAATTGTTCACCTTCGACAGCGACAACGAGCGCTGCGTCTCGCTGCCGTGGTACGAGTTCTGCCGCGTCTATCACGTCATCCCCGGCGGCCATCACGGCTGGCTGTCGCCGCAGCGCGCCTCGTGGTGGCGGATGCCGCCGTACTTCCCCGATGTCGTCGCGCCGATCACCACGCTCGGCCGCGGTTCGCCGACCGGCGTCGTTTGCTACCGGCACGCACAGTTCCCGCAGCACTACCGCGGCGGCCTGTTTCTGTGCGACTGGACCTTCGGGAAAATCCACTTTGTCGGCCTGCAGCGCTCCGGCGCCAGCTACACCTGTGGCAAGGAGGTGTTTCTGGAGTCGGTCGGCGACAACGGGTTCGCCCCGACCGCGGCGGCCGTTCATCCCATCACCGGCGACCTGTTTGTCTCGATCGGCGGTCGCGGCACACGCGGCGCCGTCTATCGCATTCGCTACTCTGCGGGCCTCAAGCAAGGCATCGACGCAGCAACCGCCCGTATGAGTCTCCCGCCGCCCCGCCTCGACTGGCAACCGGCCCGCCACAAGGAACTCCTCGCTCAGGCGAAGGCAGACGATGCGCTGACACGACTGCGTGCGCTGGTCGAGTTGCGCCGTCATCAGGAACATTTCCAGACCGCAGAGCTGGTGGAGGTGGTCCGCGCCAACTGGGACCACGCCGACCGCTACGTGCGCAAGGCCGCTGGCGACCTCATTACTGTGCGCGACGGTGTTCGCCAGGCATTGCTCCAGACCCCGCCGTGGACCCCGCGCCAGCAGGCGACGTTCGCGCTCGCCTGCTGCCGGCTCGATCCGTCCGCCGCCCTGAACCTCGCGGCCCGCGTCCTGGTCGCGCAGGACGCCGACGCTCGGACAAAGCTCGTCGCCGCACGGGCGATGCAAGAAGCACTGGGCGGGCTAGGAGCCCGCAGCATCAAGGGCACCATCTGGGAGGGTTATACTCCGCGTGAAGGGCCGCCGTTTCCTGCCGGCGTGAGCATCGAGGCGCTGGGGCAGGCGTTCCCCTCGGGGCACGCGGACCTTGATCGCGAACTCTCGCGTACCCTCGCTGTGCTGGCGGATGATGCCCCAGCCATGCTTGCCCGTGTCGCCGACCGCCTCACCGCCGACTCCGATCCCGTCGAGGACCTGCACTACCTGATCGTCCTGGCCCGTCTTGGAGCGCCGCGAACCCCTGCCATCACCGCGAAAGTCGCAAACGCCCTGCTGGCGCTGGATCGCAAACTGACCGAGCGCCACCTGACACGCGACCGGCACTGGCCGCTCCGCGTCGCCGAACTCTACGCGGAACTCGCCCGCCGCGATGATCGCCTCCACGCGGCGCTGCTGGCCCATCCCGACTTGGGCCGCGCCGATCACGCCCTGTTCGCCGCGGCGCCGGGGTTCGACCGCAAACGAGCAGCGGAGGTGTTCCTCAAACGCGCTGCCGCCGATCCGGATTATCCGTGGAACGCAACCTTGGTGGACATCGTCGGCAGTCTGCCCGAGGAGCGATCGCTGCCGGTGCTGCGGCGATTGTGGGGCAAGGCGGGCCTCGAAGGGTCGCTGCTGCCGCTGCTGGCGCGACAGTCGCAGGCGGCCGACCGCGATAAGTTCGTGCAGGGGCTGGCCTCGTCGCAGCTGGCAACCGTAAGGCTTTCTTTGGAGGCATTACAGAAGTTGCCGCCCCAGCGCGACGGCGTTGAGATCCTGACGCTGATCCAGGCGCTCGGCCGCTTACCGGACAAGGGAGAGGGAGCATCGCTGCAAAAGGCCATCGGCGTACGTCTCGAACGCATTACCGGACAGGGCAAGCTCGGTGCGGATCGGCAGGAGTGGACGGCATGGTTCGTCACGGCTTATCCAAAGCTGGCGGCGCGGCTGAGCAATCCGGAC
>DASPXY010000988.1:0-4792 GCA_035637055.1 Gemmataceae bacterium
GTCTGGCGCGGGCCAAGTCCCAGCGAGCCGTGGACCACGTCGTGAGTGACGGTGACCACCGCCACGAAGATCAAGAAGACAAGGATCGGCGTTAGCCACCACCAACCGAAGTACGCCGCCACCGCGTACGCCGCGACACCAAGGAAGGGACGCAGACACGCCACCCAGCGCTGCCGGCGAGTCGTGTCGAGAAGATCCCGGCCCAGATCGTCGAGGCGTGGGATCGCAGTTGTCCGGGATAGCTGGCTCATAATGCCCCTCCGCAGCAGCCTACGGGTTGCAACTCGTGCGCTTGCGGGGCCTGCACGCGCCGCGGCGTCGCCGCGAGGACGCCCTCGGCCACGAGGCGGCTTCCCAGGACGCAGGCTACCGTCCCCAGGCCCGGCCACGTCGTGTCTCCCGCCAACCAGAAACCCGGAACTCCGACATCGTACGGCACGGCCCGCTGGTTGGTGTTCCCCAGGCACTGCCGCACGCCTCCCACCGCGCCGCGCGGCCGGCTCGTGAAACGCTCATAAGTACAGGGCGTCGCCACCTCGCAGACGACCGCCCTGCGGCCGAGTTCCGGGTAAACCCGCCGGGCGAACCCGACGAGCCGCTCTCCCGCTGCGGCTTTTCGCACGGCGTACTCGTCGGGGGCGAGTCCCTCCCAGTCCGCCAGCTCGCAGTGGGTCGAGATCATCACCGCCCGATGGCCGGGCGGTGCGCTCTCGGTGTCCCCCGGCGCCGAGACTGAGACGAACATGTTGTTGCCATTTCCCAGCGGTGCGCTGTAGTCCCGGAGCAACTGGTGGTGGGTGAAGCGGTGTTGCTCCACCTCGGTCTCGGGCGCTCCCAGGAAGACGACGATAGCGCCGCCTTGCGCCCTGGCATCGCGCCGCAGGTAGGGAGCGAGCGCCTCGCCGACCTCGGGCGGGGCGAGCCGCGCCGTGAGAGCGACAGGCAAGGCGCTGACGACCTGCGGCACCAGGACGTCGCCCCGCCGGGTGTGGACACGGAACCCGCGGCCCGCCCGCGCGGTCAGTCGCTCAATCTGGCGAACGCGGCAGCCGACGCGCAAGCAGCCGCCCAGGTCGCGATAACAGGCGACGAAGCGGCGCCAGAAGCCGTACATGCCGCCCCGGGCTCGCGTCAAGCCGGCCCCACGAATGGTGATGCCCAGTGCTCCGTTGATGAGCGGAGCCTCGTCGATGAGGGCGTGGACCGTGTCCTCCAGGAGTATCGAGAGCAGGCCCGTGAGCGGCCTGTCCGCGCGCAGCCCGTAACTGCGGAGAGCGTCTCCCACGGTCCAGCGGACGTAGCGGGCGAGCGGCACATTCCACACTCCCAGGCAGCGCAGCGCTCGCAGCAAGTCACCAGGGCTCTGAATGGGCAGCTTGACGCCCGCCCGGCTCGCGCGCCAGAAGACCGCGGCCAGCCGGTCCAGCAATTCCCAAAAACGCCGATGTGCGGGCGAGTCACCCAGGGTTCGGAGCCGCTCGGCGGCCCAGGCGGCGGGGTCGCGAAAGAGCGTCACCTGACGGTCGGGCAGCCAGGCAACATACCCGGGCAGCGCCTCGGCTTCCGGCGGCGGCATCCCGATCGCGGTCAGCAACTCGCCGCCGACGCCGCCTGGCTCGAAATCGACCAGGGTCGTTGCGCCGACATCGAAGGCGAACCCGCGGCGGCGAAAAAAGCCGGCGCAGCCGCCGGGTTGACCGTGGGCCTCGAAAACGATGGTCGATAGTCCCCTTGCCTGCAGGCGCGCCGCCGTCGCCATCCCCGCAACCCCGGCGCCAATGACTGCCACGTCGTACATGGCCTGCCCTCCGCCAACGGGTGCTCAGAGTAGTCCACTCGCTCTGCCGGATTACCGCTTTGTGGAGTGCCTTTCGTGCAATCCCCTCGCGGAGGTCTGGAAGGTCCAGGCACCCGATGGACGCAAACGGCTCGTGCAGTTTGTCTACGGCTTCTCGCGCCGCGATGGCGAATGGGAGGCCATCCTTCGCTTCAAGGCCCTGCGTCACCCCTCGCTGCGGCCGGTCGAGGTCGTGCAATACGAACCGGGCCGCCTGGTGCTGCTCACCGAGTTGGTCGAGAAGAACCTCCACGATCGCCTGCAAGAGTGTCAGGCCGAGGGGCTGCCCGGCATCCCGCGCGGGGAACTGCTCGGCTACCTGCGGGTGGCGGCCGAGACGTTGCAACAACTGTATCGCGAGCACGCCGCCTTGCACCTGGGGCTGAATCCACGTGTACTGCTGCTGAACGACGGCCGGCTCGCCATCGCCGACATGGGACTAACTCACCTCCTGTGGGATCCAGCTGGCCAGAAAGTGGCTTCGCTCAACGCTCGCTACGCGGCGCCGGAACTCTTTCAGGAGCGTTCTCACCCTGCCAGCGATCAGTACAGCCTGGCGGTGCTCTTTCAGGAATTGCTGACGGGGATCCACCCGTTCTCCGAAGCGGACACCCCCTCACCCGCCCGACGACGCCCGGTCAAGCCGAACCTCGACCCGTTGCCTCACGCTGATCGCGTGGTGATCGCCCGCGCCCTGGACCCTGACCCGCGGCGGCGGTGGTCCGGCTGTCCGGAACTCGTGCTCGCTCTGACGGCCGGCGTTGGCAAGGCAGGCAGGCCGTCGCGCTCGCCTCTGGTGAGGCAACCTACCATCGCTCACCCCACCCACCCGGCTGCGAACGGAGCGATGTCCGAACGTGATGAGGCCCTGCGGCGGCGTTACAAGTCACGACTGCCGCTCGAACTGATTCGGCCCCGCCTCGGCGCCTTTCGCGTCCAGTGGCAGGGCCAGGTCGTGGGCGATGAGGCGACCAAACTCGTCTTCCGGGTCAACCTGCCGCGCAGTTTCTGGCAGCGCTGGCTTGGCCGACAGTCCGGCCTGGAGGTGCAAGTTGAGTTGGCACGGGCGAAGGCCGGTGCCCCGACCGAGGTGACAGTGCAGATTCAGTCGTTCGGCTGTGGTCGCGAGACGGGAGGCCAGCTGGTTAAGGACATGGGGGCGCTGCTGCTGGAAAGTCTGCGGAGTTATCTGCAGGTGAATCCGGAGCGGCGTCTGCAGGAGCGATTGATCTGGCCACACCCGGTGCTGGTGCGGCCTGTCGTTGACGGCACGCCGGGCGAGGCAGTCGAGGGACAGGGCAAGGACATCTCGCCCAGCGGGATCGGCTTCTACTCGCCGGAGCAGTTGGCGACCTCCCGCCTTCAGGTCGAACTGACCGCGCATGGCGAGGAGGCCCTCAGCGTGCCGGCGACCGTGGTGCGCGTCCAGCGGTGCGGCGAAAACTGGTTCGAGATGGGGGCCTTGTTCGTGGCGAATGCCGCGCAGCAGAAGGCCATCCTCGACCTCTGCGCGCGGTAAGTGCCGTGTTGTTCGTAGTCCCGCCTTCAGGCGGCCAGACATCAAACCGCCTGAAGGCGGGACTACGAACAAGAGGTGTTTACTACTGGTTCTTCACCGGCTCGTAGAAGCGCAGGGCCGTCGGCGAGCGGAAGAAGATGAAGTTGCCCGGCGGGTTGCCGAACGGCGAGTTGATCGCCAGCACCGCAATCTGGAACGTCTGGCCGGGCTTGGCGCTCTTGGTCAACATCACCTCGTTCGGCGTGTTGAAGCCGCTGACCGCGCCGCGGCCGCTCTTGCCGAACGACAGATCGATCTTGCCATCGACCCATACCTCGGCATAATCGTCCACCGTCGTGCGGAACCAGACCGCTGTCCCGGTGATGTCCCTGTCGCCGACCTTCTCCGGGATGGTCACCTTGATCCGATACCACGCCATGCTGAACTTGCCCGGACCGTAGGTCTTCTTCAGCAAGGCCGGATCCTCGATCGCCTCCCATTTGCTATCGTCGAACTTGCCGTGCGCCTTCGGCTCGATCTCGTTCTTCTTTTCGCCGACGCCGGTCATCACCTCATGGTAGCGCCATTCGCCCTTGACCGCTTCCACCCCTGCCGTCGTCGCAAGGTTGATCTTGCCGATCAGCCCCTTTTGTGCCTGCGCCGCCTGCCCCGAGCACAACAGGCAGGCGAGGGCTGCCGTCAGCGCAACAGCCGTCCGCCTGGCCCTCATCCGATTTGTCATGTTCCCCCCCTTTGGCGTAAACAGACTCCTGGATGTACATCTGGGCGGAGTGAGCGTATCAGTTTCGGCGCAGGATGCCAGGGGGCGACCGGAAAACAACCCATCCCCGCTTGCGGGTTAGAAGTGGTTTCAAAACCAACCCGAAGCGTCAGCGAGGGCCGTCCTCGCTGACGCTTCGGGTTGGTAACACAGGTCTTGCTAACCCGCAAGCGGGTTTTTCCCTTCCCTTGCGCCGTCCCCCCCGGCAGAATGACCGTCAGGAGCACAGTCTGCCGCTCTCACCGGAGTAAACCGAGGAGGCACCTCGTGAATGACGTATTGACCCTCATACTCGCCGGCGGAAAGGGGACGCGCCTCGAGCCCCTGACGCGGGACCGCGCCAAACCCGCGGTCCCCTTCGGCGGTTTGTATCGCATCGTCGACTTCACCCTCTCCAATTGCATCAATAGCGGCCTGCGCAAGGTTCTCGTGCTGACGCAGTACAAGGCCCGCAGTCTCGATCGCCACATCTCCGCCGGCTGGGACTTCCTGCCGCGCGAGATGGGCGAATACATCGAGGTGTTGCCGCCGCAGCAGCGCATCGACGAACACTGGTACAAGGGCACCGCCGACGCCATCTACCAGAACATCTACACCATCGAGAAAGAAGACCCGCGCTACGTCCTCATCCTCGCCGGCGATCACATTTACAAGATGGACTACGGCGATATGATGC
>DASPXY010000989.1:0-2569 GCA_035637055.1 Gemmataceae bacterium
AGGCGGACCGCGTCGCCGCTCTCACCCTTGAAGACGCCGGTCAGCTGCTTGCCGTCGGTGGTGGTGAGGATAAGGGTCTCGTATCCATTCGCGATCTGTTTTGACGGTTCCAGGATCGAGGTGATGAGGTCCTCGCGCTGGTAGCGCAGGCCGATGCCGAGCATATCCGGCCCGACCTTGCCGCCTTCGCCGCCGACCGCGTGGCACTTCACGCACGCCAGCCCCTTGACATCGAAGAACAGCCGCCGCCCGCGCTCCGCATCGCCGCGATTCTTGCGGCCATAGACACGGAACGCTTCCAGGTCGAACTTCTTCGCGCCGCCCTTCAGGAACGCGTAGCGCTCCGCCTCGCCGGAAACCGCCACGCTGAAAGCCCAGTCGCCGCCGTGCTGGCCACACTTGATCAGCAGGAGGTTTTTGCCCTTTTTGAGAGTCACTTTCACCGTATCCGAGTCGTGTTTCCAGCCGCGGTCGCCTGGGAATTCGTGGGCCTTCGTGCCGTTCAGCCAGATGACGACGCTGTCATCGCTGCCGACCAGCAACGCCGCCTCGCGATCGCTTTGCGACTCGAGTTCGGCGTAGCCGTACGCGACGACGTTCTGGTTCGGGTTGTAGAGTTTCAGCAGATCGACCTTCCCCTTGGTGCGCGCGTCGGTTTTGTGATCGCGCCACTTCACGTCGGCGCCAGCGCCTTTGTAGGTGGCAGCGAAGGTCAACTCTTTCTCGGGCGGGAACGCGGTGCCGTCATTGGGGAAGGGGCCGATCAGTTTCCACGACAGGACGGGCGCGCAGGAGCGGTAGACGCGGGCCAGTTCGGTGACAATGGCCGTGGGCAGTTCGTTCCGTTTGGCGAGTTCCTCCAACGCCGGAGCGGCCTGGTCGCGAATGGTGGCGAGGGCCTGCCGAGACGCCTGGCGCAGGTCGGCGTTTTTCGAGCCCAGGCCGATCAGATACGCGCTCAGCGCGCGCAGATCGGGCATCTTCGCCAGGGCGGTGACGGCGTCGAACTGCGTCGCGCTCTCGCCCGCGGCCTTGACCAGCGCCGGAATGGCGACGGTCGCCTTCAACATGCCGAGCGCCTGAATCGCCGTGCTCCGCACCGCCGCGTCCTTGTCGGCAAGCAGCGGAAGCAAGGCAGGGGCCGCGGCTGCATCGCCTAGCTTGCCCAGCGCTCCCGCGGCGGCCTTGCGAACCGTGGCGTGCGCGCTCTTCAGACCGATCTCCGCAGCCGCCCGGCCAGCAGCGCTCTTCAGGGCGCCGAGGGCATCCAAGGCCGCCACCTGTAGCGCCGGCGAGTTGGCCGCAGTAGCAGCGCGGGCGATGCTCTGACTGGCCGGCGGCGTGTTCATCTTCGTCAGCGCGGCCACCGCCTCGACACGTAACACCTCGGGATTCTTGGCGTCTTGCAGCACGCCATCAAGGAACTCCACGGCCTTCGGCGCCTTCAGGCCACCGACCGCCCGCACGATGTCGCTGCGCGTCGCGGGGTCGCTTTCCCCGGCGAACTGCTTGACGAGCGGGGCGAGCGTCGCGGGGTCGTTCATCGCGCGCAGGCCCGCAACGGCCGCTTTGCGCACGCCGGCATCCTTGTCGGCAAGGGAGGCCAGCACGGCGTCGCGCACCAGCGTCGTCCCCTCCCAGGCGACGACGCGGGCCGGCGGTTTTTGCTGCTCCGGCCGCGTCCCCCACCAGCCGCCGGCGTAGGGCTTGCGATCCTTGTAAGCGCGGGCGAGCGTCTCGACAACGAGAGCCCGGCGCTGCAGGGAATCCAGTTCATCGAGGCCCTTGATGAGATTGTTGACCGCCTCGACCTCGTAGACCTCCGCGTGAGCTTGCACGATCGCCTCGAACGCGGCCGGCGTCAGCTGATCGGTGAGCCGGAGCGGCCGCTGTTGCCAGACCTTTTGCGCCCGCAGCAACCCGACGAGACCAGAGCGCACATAAACGTCGGTGTCCTCGAAGGGAAGCATGTTCGGGCTGAAGAATAGCTTGCGTTCGGACCGGGCCAGAGCGAGCAATGCCTGATGGCGAACCTCGGCGGACTTGTCCTTGAGGAGCAGTGCGGCCAAGCTGGGCTGCGAACTGCTGCCGAACAGCCGCGCTACCTGGGCCCGCACCCCGGCGTCGGGATCGTTCAGGGCGGCGATGCGGACCGCGGCGCTGCCGGTGGCGTTGTGCCAGGCCCACAGGAGATGCTTGCGAGCGGCGGGCGTCTTGCTCATGTGCCACCACGGCTCCGGGACCGACGGCACCTTCGGCAGCCCCTTCTTCGCGACATACTTCCGGATCTCGTCTTCGAGGATGCGCTGAACGCGCAGCCTTTCGCTATGTGCCGGATGGTGTAACGCTCTGATCAGCTCCTCAATCGTCTTGCCGTCCTCGCCGCGCGGCGCCGGCTTGACGTCGCCCTTGACGTAGCTCACCTTCCAGATACGCCCCGCCTTGACCGGCTGCGACCAACCACTGAAACCCCAATCGGTGACGTAGAAGCCGCGCCCGTCGGTCGTCGGCCGCAGCGTGTACGGCCGGAAATCCTTCAACCCGGTGCCGCTCGGATCCAGGAACGCGA
>DASPXY010000990.1:0-2657 GCA_035637055.1 Gemmataceae bacterium
CGGAGGTGACGGGGAGGTTCGCGATCCGTCGCCCGTTCCTCTACCCGGTCAACGGCCCCGACGGCATCGCGCTGACCGAGTTCGGCAAGCCGCACGACCCGACCGGCAGCCACGATCACCACTATTCGCTCTGGGTCGCGCACACGAGCGTCAACGGTCACGATTTCTGGAGCGAAAAGGGCGGCGTCATCGTCCACAAGCGTTTCGACCAGCTGGAGGATGGCCCGGTTTACTGCCGGCTCGTGCAGAGCAACGGCTGGGTGTTCGGCGGCAAGGAGGTGCTGCAGGAGCGTCGCTCGCTGACAGTCTATCGCCCCCTGGCAGCGTTTCGCCTGATGGACATCGAGTTGGAGTTGACGCCCCCCAAGGGAGAGGCGGTCACCTTCGGCAAGAGTTCGTTCGGCCTGCTGGCGGTGCGCGTGGCGCAATCCATGAGCGTTTTCGACGGCGGCGGGGAGATTCTCACCGGAAGCGGGCATCGCAACGAGCGCGAGGCGCACCTCAAGCGCGCGTGCTGGCTCGATCAGTCCGGCCCGGTGGCGCCGGGGAAATGGGGCGGCATCGCCATCTTCGACCACGCCGAGAACGTCAATCACCCCACCGGCTGGCACTGCCGCAACGACGGCTGGGCGGGCGCCGCGTTCGCCCTGGATGGTCCGTACACGATCAAGGCGGGAGAGCAACTGCGGCTGCGTTACCGCATCCTGTTGCACCGCGGCAGCACGTCCACCGGCGAGGTCGCGCATCGCTACGAGGAATACCGTACTCGGCCGACGGTTCGCGTGGGCGAGCCGGCGGCGATCGATTGACTTTCCGTGGCACAGGCGTCTCGCCTGTGCATGACAGCCCAGCAGCCGTTGTGGCACGGTCTCCTGACCGTGCCACGGCTACTGACCGCAGGTCTCCCACGCGAAGAGGAGACCTGCGGTCGGAAAAGTGGCACGGTCAGGAGACCGTGCCACAACAGCGGTGGGAAGGGGTTCAAACCCAAGTGGGAGAAGGAAACCAGCGCCGCGGGTCGGGATCCGCGGGACTCGAACGATAACACCAATTCGGAGGACTTGCACCATGTCGGAGGGGATGAATCGTCGTCATTTCCTGGGCGCCACCGCCGCTGCGGGGGTAGCGCTCGGGGCGGTGGGGCAAACGCAGGCGGCACCGCAGAACCCTGGCGCCAATGACAAACTATTGATTGGCGTGATCGGCACCGGCGGCCGTGGCACGGGCCTGGCGACCGCGTTCGCACGGCAGCAGGGCGTCGAGGTGACCGCGGTCTGCGATGCCGACGAAGGCCGCGCCCGCGCCGCCGCGAACGCCGTGAACAAGGCCGTCGGCCGGGCGCCGCGCACCTTCACGGACCTGCGCCGCCTACTCGACGACAAGACCATCAACGCCGTCGTCATCGCGACGTGCAACCACTGGCACGCGCCGGCCGCGATTCTCGCCTGCGCCGCCGACAAGCACGTCTACGTCGAGAAGCCGTGCAGCCACAACCCGCGTGAGGGCGAGTTGATGGTTGCCGCCGCTCGTAAGCATCGCCGGCACGTTCAGATGGGCAATCAGCGCCGCAGTTACGCCGGCGTCATCCGCGCCATCGAGGAACTGCGCAAGGGCGTCATCGGGCGCGTGTACCTGGCCCAGTCGTGGTATCAGTCCAACCGCGGGTCGATCGGCCGCGGCAAGGAAGCACCGATCCCGAAGGGACTCGATTACGCGCTCTGGGAAGGCCCGGCGCCGCATCGGGCGTTCCGCTCGAATTATCTCCATTACAACTGGCACTGGTTCTGGCACTGGGGCAACGGCGAACTGGGCAACAACGGCGTTCACATGATCGACCTGTGCCGCTGGGGCCTCGGCGTTGACTACCCGACCCGCGTCAGTTCGTCGGGCGGCCGCTATCGCTGGGACGACGATCAGGAAACGCCCGATACCCACGTCGTCAGCTTCGAGTTCGAGGGCCGCAAGCAAATTACCTGGGAGGGCCTGTCGTGCAGCCGGCAGGTGAATCGGCCCTATCACGTTCTCTTCCACGGCGAGCAGGGCACGCTGGCGCTTTCGGATACCAGTTACGTCATCTACGATCCCGCCGGCAAGGAGACGCGGCGCGAGAAGGTGCAAGGCGGTGACGGTCCGCACTTCGCGAACTTCCTCGCGGCCATCCGTAGCGGCAACCGTCTGAACAGCGAGATCGAGGAAGGGCACAAAAGCACTCTGCTTTGTCACCTTGGGAACATCGCTCACCGTACCGGCCGTGCGCTGCGGTGCGAGCCGAAGAACGGCCACATTCTCGCCGACAAGGAGGCGATGGGCAGGTGGTCGCGCGAGTACGCCAAGGGCTGGGAGCCGCGCGTTTGACAGCCCCGTTTTCCCGCTTGCGGGTTAGCAGGGCGCCTCCCCGCTAACCCGCAAGCGGCATGAAGCATCGTACCCCCCTTGAACGGTCTATCATGTCGCGATTCTGCTCGGGCCTTGGGTGGTGCGCGCTGGCACTGCTGGCGATGTTCGGCGGCGCTGACGAAGCGAAACCGTGAATCGGTTCGCGCTGGCCTCGTTACTTCGGACGGACCCTTGCCCGCTGGCGCCGGGGGGATAAGATAACCTCTCACCCTTTCTCGTCTACCCATTCGGGTCCTGGTTCAACGTATGGAGGTTCTTCA
>DASPXY010000991.1:0-3623 GCA_035637055.1 Gemmataceae bacterium
AAGCCCCGGTGAAGCGAGCGGCGAAGGTGCGGTGACAGTTTTCCCGCTTGCGGGTTAGCGCTGGACTGAGTGCTAACCCGCAAGCGGGACGGAGAGAGAGCATGAAGCCGGCACTGACGATCGGCATGGCGACCTACCGCGACTACCAGGGCGTCTACTTCACCCTGCAGGCGCTCCGCCTGTACCAGGATATGAGCGACGTCGAATTGTTGGTCGTGGACAACGCTGGCTGCGAGGCGACGCGGGATCTGGTGCAGAACTGGGCACACGGCCGTTATCTGCAGGAGACCGGCGCGGTGGGAACAGCGGCGCCGCGCGACCGCATCTTCCGCGAGGCGCTCGGCGAGGCCGTCCTGTGCCTGGACTGCCATGTGCTGCTCGTCCCAGGCGCCGTCGCCCGGCTGAAGCGCTACTACGCCGACAACCCCGACTCGCTCGATCTGCTGCAGGGGCCGATGCTCTACGACGACCTGAGCACTCTGGCGTCGCACTTCGACCCGGTGTGGCGCGACCACATGTGGGGCGTGTGGGCGGTCGATGAGCGAGCCGAAGATCCGGAGGGCGAGCCGTTCGAGATTCCGATGCAGGGGCTGGGACTGTTCTCCTGCCGCCGCGAGGAGTGGCCCGGCTTTAACCCCCATTTCCGAGGTTTCGGAGGCGAAGAGGGTTATATCCACCAGAAGTTCCGCAAGCTCGGCGGGCGCTGCCTGTGCCTGCCGTGGCTGCGCTGGGCCCATCGTTTTCGCCGCCCCGACGGCGTGCCGTACCGCGTCGATTTGCGCGACCGCATCATCAACTATCTCATCGGTCATCGCGAGCTGGGTCTCGATGAGTCCCCGGTGATTGACCACTTCCAGGGGCAGCGGCCGCTCGTCGAGTCCGCCCTGGCGGAAGTGGATCGGATATATCCCCGGCCACGGCTTCGCCCAGCCGTGGCCGGGCAATCGCCTGCCGGCGCGTCGGGAGCCCCCGACGCGCCGGCGGTCCGGGAGGGCACACTCGACCCGCTCTCGGTCCTCGGCTGCTGGTACACCAATAACAACCTGCACCCGAAGATCCTCAAGTCGTCCCTGGACCGGCTAGTGATGGCACAGGACCAAAGCCGGCAGCGCGTCGAGATTCGGACGTGCAGCTGGGGACCGCTCGAACGAAGCCCGTTCCGCGGTTACCTCACCCACTTCCGCCTCGCGCTCCACCTGGGCATTGCCATGCAGATTCTGCGGATTCTCTATGAGGTCCGTGCGGAAGGGCTGGAGCCGGACCTCGTTTGCTTTCTGGAGCACGACGTCCTCTACCCGGAGGATTACTTCGATCGGCTGGCGGAGGCGCTGCAGTCGCACCCGGACAAGTTGGGCGTTTCGCACCTGGACTATATCGGGGTGAACGAGACGGGCTGGTGTGAGGTCGTCTGCCGGCAGCAGCCATTGCATCAGATGGCGCTCCGGTACGCGACGGCACTCGAACACCTGGAAGGGGTGGTCCGCCTCTGTATTGTCAAGGCGGCGACCAACCTGGAGCCGGAGGACAAGAGCGTGCTGGTGCAATTGCCGTACACAGGCCAGCGGCCGAGCGTTCACGTCAACCACAGTCGCCATTTCACGAGCCACTACAACTGTTACGCGCGCGATGCGGCCGGCAGAACCGTCCACGCCTACTGGGGAGACTTCCGGCAGTATTACCCCGAAGGAGAGGCGCAAACACCCTGATTCACTATTCGTAGCGACAAGCAGCCTTGCTTGTCGCTTTTCCCTCCGCGACAAGCAAGGCTGCTTGTCGCCACGAACGGCGAACCACTGACGGTGTCAATGCTGCAAGAGGAATTCGCGCGTGTTCAGCAAGCTCCACATCACGCCCCGCAACCCCTCCGCGGGGGATGGCGATTCGCCGATGTACTTCAGACACGCGGCCCGCTCCGCGGCGCTCGGCAGCCGGCACAGGGTCGCCAAAAAGACTTCCTCGATCCGTCGCCCGTTGTCGGCGTGCTCTTTGAGGATCCGCGCGACACGACCCTTCTCGTCGGCGATCTTCTGCCGGATGCGGGGATGATTGGCGAGGCTCAGCACTTGCAGGATCGAGGCGCTCGTCTCGCGTTCGCAATCGCACTGCACCGCGGAGTTGCGCTCGGGGCGGCCAAACTGCTCCAGCACGAACGTCACGAAGGCGTTGCGCGGCGGATAGGGAATCTCGACCGTCCGCCACTGCGCCGGCCAGTGGGAGAACTTCATGTCCATGTCCTCGGTCGTCCCGGTCACCTGGTTGAGAGCGTCGAGCAGCACCTCCGCCGGCACCCGACGGTAATAGAAATAGGCGTAGTGAGTTCGATCCGCGGCGCTCACCGCCGGTGCCTGACTGCCCTGCTGATAGGTGCGGCTGTTCAGAATGGTGCGGTGCAGCCATTTCAGGTCGTAATTATGGCGAATGAACTCCGCACACAACTCGTTGAGGAGTTCCGGGTGCGTGGGCGGGTTGAGCGGCGACAGGTGATCGGGCGGATCGACGATGCCGCGGCCGAAATAGTGTGCCCAGACCCGGTTGACAATCGCCCGCGCGAAGAACGGGTTGTCCGGGCGGCGCATCCAGGCCATGACCAGCGCCCGCGGATCCTGATCGGGCGGCACATCGATCGCCCGTGTCTCGCCGAGCAGGCGATACTGCCGTGATTCCTGCGTCCCCAGCGGGCTTGTCACCTTGGCGACCGTCCCCTTGCCGGGCGGCAGATGCCGGACTTCGGCGTGCAGCATGCGGCGGCCCACCTCCGGCAACGCCTTGCTGCGGCGGTCGAGAGCGCCGACCTCCTGCTGGAACTGTTGCAAGGCTTCCTGGGCAGCCTTCGTCTTCGACTTTTTCGCCTCGGCGTCGAGCTGCTTGCCGCGCGTCTCGCGGAGCTGCTTGACCTCGGCGGCGAGCTTCTTCGCTTCGGCGTCCATGCTCTTGACGTAGGCCGCCACCTCGGCGAACTTCTTTTCGTTGTCCCCCTGGAAGCCGGGTTGGCGGACGTGCATGAAGAAGTTGGCGAAGCTCAGCAGGTCGTCCTGCTGCCAGACGTCGTGCGGATGGCGATGGCACTGGGCGCATTCCAGCCGCAAACCGAGGAACGCGTGTGCGACCTGCATCGCCCCCGTGACGCCGCCGGAGGCGCGCCGCTGCCAGTACAGGTCGAGCGTTTGCCGCTTGCTGTAGAGGGTGTGATCGGTACGCGGCGTCGTGTAGCCGTCGCTGAGGGCGCGTACCTCCTTCCCCCAGTCCTCCAGGCTGCGCCCCTCGCGGCTGGTGGCGGTCAGGATGCGCTCGACGAACTGGTCGTAGGGGACGTTCTCCTCCAGGCGCGCACGCACCCATTGCATGAAGCGGGGAGCGTCGTGCTCGCGCGTCAGGCCGTCCGCGTAAACGCCGTAATCGCTCGCTTTCAGGATATCGCAGAACTTGAGAGTCCATAAAGCGGCATAACCGGGCCGGCTCAGCAGGGCCTCGATCTTACGAGCCCGTTGGATACTGATCATGGCCTCGTTGGGATGGGCGAAGCCCGTCCCAAATGTGGTACAGGGATCTTGAGGGCGTTACCTCAAGTCCCAACACGGTGCGGGCTCAGGCCCCACCCAACCCAAGGAGACCATGACCCATGC
>DASPXY010000992.1:0-10704 GCA_035637055.1 Gemmataceae bacterium
GAATCACGCCCGCTCATTTAGTCAAAAGAGTCGTGGCTGACGCGGCCGGCGCAGCGCCTCCGCCAGCCGCCGTTGCGGCGCACTGACGGGGTACGAGGCTAACTCCTCGGGCTCGACCCACGCCCCCTGAGCGTAGAACTCCGAGCGAAAGACCCCTTGGCGGTGGGCCGCCTCGAAGCAGACGAGGGTGATCCGGTACCGCGTGACGCTGTGACGGATGGTCAGCAGTTCGTCGCCGACTTCCGCGTCGAGGCCGGTCAACTGCTCCAGCAAACGGCGCGCGGCCTGCTCGTGCGTTTCGCCCTCGGCGAGTTCGCCGTGCGGGAACTCCCACAGGCCCGCCCATCGTGCCGCGTCCGGTCGCCGTTGCGCTAACAAGGCCTGCTCGCCCCGCCGGACCACCACGGCAGCCTCGGCAACGGGCACCGTCGGCGGCGCCTCGGCCCGAAATGGGATATCGTTCTGGGCTTGCAGCCGCCGCGCCTCGCAGCGCCGCGCCAGGGGGCAGGCCGCACAATCAGGACTTTTCGGAGTGCATACTAACGCCCCCAACTCCATCAACGCTTGGTTGAACTGTCCCGCCTGCCGCTTCGGCAGTAACGCCTCGGCCGCGTCCCACAACTGGCGCTGCACCGCACCGCCGCGCGGATCCTCCCGCACCCCGAGCAGGCGGCACAACACTCGTAGACTATTTCCCTCCAGAATGGGCAAAGGCCGGTCGAACGCCTGGGAGAGAACGGCGCCGGCGGTATAGCGGCCGACCCCAGGTAAGGCCCTAAAGACCTCCGGATCGTCGGGGATTTGACCGCCATGCTCGGCCGCGAGGAGTTGCGCCGCCCGGTGCAGGGCGCGCGCCCGCCGATAGTAACCCAGGCCCTCCCACAACCGCAACACTGCCTGCTCCTCGGCGGCCGCCAGCGCCGTGAGGGTGGGAAAAGTTTGCAGGAAGCGCTCGAAGAAGGGAATGACGGTGGCCACCTGCGTCTGCTGCAGCATGACCTCGCTGACCCAGATGGCGTAAGGGTTGCGATCGCGCCGCCAGGGCAGATCGCGACCGTGCTGCCGAAACCATGTCAGGAGTTGCCGCGCCGCCCAACCGCGGTCGGCAGCCGCAGCGGGCTGCCCCGATTGACTCTGCTCCAAACTTCACCTCGCGCTGTCTCGGGACTGATCCGGCATGGTCTTGGGGGTTCTTCCTTGACCAACCCGAAGCGTCAGCGAGGACGGTCCTCGCTGACGCTTCGGGTTGGTCTTCACCACCAACCACCAAGCCAATTCCATATGAGATAAAAAAAGGTGTTGGGGCTCCGTGGATCGGAACCCCAACACCTTCTATTGTACCCGCGCCACAACTCTCAGGCGGTTGAGCGGTGGCTGCACATTCCCATATCCCCGGCGGCTTCCCCCGTCAGGAGTCAACTGCGTTGCCTGCGGGTATACTGCTGCAGGATCGCGGCCGCGGCCTGCGAAGAATCGCCTATGTCTTTCTTGGGATCCGCCTTCTTCTCCGCCGGCTTGGCCTCGGCTTGCGCCTTCTCCTCGGGCGGCTTGGTCTCGCCCAGCGGCGGCATCATCTCATGAACTGTCGTTCCCGAGGGGACGCCATCCTTGTCGGTCGCGGTCGCTTCGGACGACGGGCTGTCGCCGTCGTCCTGCAGGGCGAGCAGCATGGCGGCCACGGAGTCGTCGTCGGAAGCGTCGGCCTTGGGTGCGGGCGGCGGTGGTGTCGGCTTGTTGACCGGCGTGCTCGTCTCCAGCACCACCCGGAACAGCAGCGGACCGACCTTCAACGTGTCCTCGTTGTGGAGTTGGCGTTCGCCCTTGACCGGGTCCTCGTTGACGAACGTCCCGTTCGTGCTGCCGAAATCCCGCACGAACGCCTTGCCGCCCTTGATCAGTACGGCGCAATGCCGCTTGCTGATCATCGCGCTGGCGGGGCGCAGCTGGCACTGGGGATCCCTGCCGATGATGAACTGGGGAAGGGTAACCGGAATGGTTTGCCCCTTCGCTTTGCCTTCCGACATGACCATCAAACTCAACTTCATGGGACGACCTCGTTCCCCTCGGTTGTGCGAAGCGCTCGTGGAAAGGGCTGATCTGGGATGTCGCCCGCCGTTCGTGAGAGGCGCCACGGACCGGCGGACCGGCAAACTCACCAAACCCCCTCCTACCAGTCTACCGCGCTTTACGAAAAAAGGGCAGCGCGGCGCGGGCACCAGCCTCCGGCCCAGTTCGCGTTCCCTGATGACGCAGTGCTAGTCGGACGGGGCGAAGCACCCCGCGCCGACAGTGAATTAAGACTGGCGAAGGATGTTAATTTTTGATGAGATTTATTGTAGGCAGAGGAGGCGCGGAGTTGCAACCAAAAAGGCGAGAGTTTTTTCGCCGGGCAACGCGGACAAATAAAAAATAGTCTGGAGGGGGATATTATCGCTATTGTTCAGCGCGCCTCGGAAGTAGGTGCCGCGAGCCGAGCGGCACACCGTCCCGTCGCTGGCGCTCCGGGCTTGTGTGCCGCTCGGCTCGCGGCACCTACGCGCGCTCACTGCCCGCCCGGGATCAGCCCGACCGGCGCGGGCGGTGTCGGTCCAGCGGACGCGGCCTGCAAGTTGGCCGTCTCGCGCGGCAGCGGATAGGGCGCCGTCTGCGGGAAGTATTGCGGATAATGGCCATCGAGGTAATGACCCGTGGGCAGGGTCATGCCTGCCTCGGGCACCCAGGTCTGACAACCGCTCAGCGTTGCCAGCGCCACCCCGACGCCCGCCGCTTTCAGACCAAGCCAACGTCGCAGGCTTCTCATATCGTTCCCCTTCTCGGCGACGTGTTCCTGTGCGACAGGTCGCCACCTGGCCAGTCTCCAGGGACCGTTGTCCCCAGTCGCCAAGGCCAGCCCCGTGTTCGGGCAACCACGTCTTCCCTTGCGTTATCGGATCGCGCTCAGCAGGGAATTTAACGAATCTGCCGGCCCCCGCCGCTGGGGCGGGCGCTCACCGCGCAGGATAGATTCAAGAAACTGTCTTGACGCCGCACCGCGGGGCCACCATCATCGCGGATGCGGCTCGGAAGGAACAGGACATGCTCTGAGGAAAACCCCTCCCCCCAACCCCCTCCCCTGCAAGGAGAGGGGGAGCAAGCAATATGGTATCTCTTCTTCTCCCCCTCTCCGTTGCGGGGAGGGGGTTGGGGGGAGGGGTTTTCCTCAGACCTAACACGACGGCCAAGGACCGCTGTCCGCCCAGAAATGCCGGGCCGCCGATTCAGACGAGAGGAGGTGCATCGTGCCTGTCCGCCCCACGGATGAGCAGACCCGCTTCTGCAAACGGCGCCTGGTGTGTCGCTGGAGTGAGCCGGGCGAACCGCTACCCCTGCGGAAGATTCAGCCTCTCTCCCCCTTGCAGCCCTGTCCCGTCTGGAAGGCACCGCCCCCCTGGCTGGTCACAGGCCCCGCGGGGCAGTCGTTCGACTTCTGCAGTCATGTCCGGCGCCTGTGCCTGGACATCGCGGCTCGTTGCGAAGCTCTGCGGCACCTGGACGTTGCGCGCCTTCTCTTCGCCGTCACCCAGGCGCGAAATGGCTGCGCTCGTGGCCTGCAGGCCCGGGTAACACCACTGCGCTTCGCCGGCGGCCGGTTGACACGCGAGCGCCGCGGCGTCACCTATCAGGTCCAGCGCTATTTCCTTGGCAATCACGAGTTCCTGTACCTCGTGACCTTCTGCCTGCCGCGGTTTCTCGACCAGAGTTTCGACGACAAGCTCATCACCCTGTTCCACGAACTTTACCACGTCAGCCCTGCCTTCGACGGCGACCTGCGCCGCCACAAGGGCCGCTACGCCATCCATTCGCACAGCCAGCGGGATTACGACGAGCACATGAGTCACCTGGCGCGGGCGTACCTCGCCGGCAATCCCGACCCGGCGCTGCTGGCCTTCCTGCGTCTGGACTTCGCCCAGTTGCTCGCCCGTCATGGCAGCGTGGTCGGGGTCGTGGTGCCGCGGCCGAAGGTCATCCCAGTCGAAAGGATGAAGGCTGAAGGATGAAGGATGAAGCAGATAGCTTGTTTGATTCATCCTTCATCCTTCAGCCTTCATCCTTTCTGGAGTCGAGCATCTCACGCACCTTGAAGACCAGCGGCCCCGGCGTGAACGGCTTGGGCAGCAAGGCAGCGCTCGATTCTCGCAGGATTTGCTCGACGAAGGGACTGTGGCTGTGGCCCGTAATGAACAGCACGCGCAGGTCGGCCCGAGATTGCGTCAGTCGCTGGGCGACCTCGTAGCCATTCATCTGCGGCATGATCACGTCGCTGATCAGCAGGTGGATCCTGCCGGTGTGGCGTGCCGCCAGCGCGAGGGCGTCCGCGCCGCTTGCCGCTTCGAGAACGCGATAGCCCTGCAACTCGAGCACCTTCCGCACGAGGCCACGGACGGGCTGCTCATCCTCAAGCACGAGGATGGTTTCACTGCCGCGCGGCATCGACTGCGGGGCCGGTGTCGTACTGACAACTGCCGGTGGCTCGCTGGCGCGCGGCAGTAAGATGGTGAAGGTGGTGCCGTGCCCCGGCTCGCTGCTGACCTCGATGCGGCCGCCGCACTGCTCCACAATCCCGTGAACCGTGGCCAGCCCCAGGCCGGTGCCCTTGCCTGCCTCCTTGGTGGTGAAAAATGGCTCAAAAAGATGCGCCTGTGTCGCCGCATCCATCCCACAACCGCTATCCGTGACCCGCAGCACCACCCACTCTCCGATGGGCTGAGAATTGAAGATCGAGGATCGAGGATCGAGGATCGCGTTCTCTTTCGATCCTCGATCTTCGATCCTCGATCCTCGATCTTCGATCCTCCCGCTGCAGGCCGTCTCCACACACAACTTGCCGCCGCCGGGCATGGCGTCGCGCGCGTTGACCGCCAGGTTGACAATCACTTGCTCGATCTGGCTGGGGTCAGCCTTGAGCGGGCAAGGTAGGCTCGCCAGCAGGATCTCGAGTTCGACGTGTTCGTTGATCAACGGCCGTAACATCTTCTCCATCTTGACGACGACCTGGTTGAGGTCGAAGACGACCGGCTGCAGAACCTGCTTGCGGCTGAAGGCGAGCAGTTGCCGTGTGACCGAGGCGCCGCGCTCGACCGCATGGAGGATTTCCTCCACGAGCGGACGCAACGGGTGTTCCGCGGCGAGGCTCCCCTGCAGGATGGACGCATAGCCGTTGACGACCGTGAGCAGGTTGTTGAAGTCGTGGGCGACGCCGCCGGCGAGCCGGCCGACGGCCTCCATTTTGCGCGCCTGCCGCGTCTGCTCCTCGGGGTCCTCGCGCGGCGCTCGATTGACGCGCGCCAAGGGTTGCAGGGCCTCGCGCAACGCGTCGGCCAGCTCCTGGGGCACGAGCGGCCTGGTCAGATAGTTTCGGGCGCCGTGTTGCATGGCTTGCACCGCTTCGCGAATGTCGCCTGGAGAGGCGAGCAGGATGAAGGGGAGATGTTGTACCAGTCCTCCGGATTGTTTCAGCAGCTCCAAGCCGCCGTGGGGGGGCAGCCCACTGTCCACCACAACCGCGTCCACCGTCACTTCGCGCAGGACGCGCAGGACGGCAGCGCCGTCGTTGGCCTCGCAGACCTCATGGCCCAGGGAACGCAACAGGCGCGCGAGTACCACCCGGCGTTCCAGCTCGGCGTCGGCGACGAGGAGGCTCGACAACTGGGCCCTAAATTCGGCCATTCAGTCATTTCCCCCATTAGTCATTAGTCATTAGTCATTAGCGATCTCACTAATGACTAATGACCAATGACTAATGACTAATGACTACAGATCCCTCACCGTGTCCTTGAGCATCTGGGCGGAGCGCCCACCCCGCTGCAACTTGGCGATGACCGCCGCACACAGCCGCCGTGCCACCTGGGCACTCAACTGCGAGCGGTCCGGACGGCTGTCCGCGGGATACGGCCGCACGGCGCCCGCCAGTTCGCGCAGGATGCGGCGATCCAGCGGGGAACTATCCGAGCCTGTGCGCATCACCTGCTGCACCGCACGGTTCATCCGGGACTCAAGTTGTTCGCGGAGACCGGCCACGGCGGTCATGTCGCCCCCACGGACGCGAGCGGCCAGAGACGTCAACAGGTCGTTATGAGCAAACATGGGTTCTCCTCGTGTGGGAAGTCTGCGTTACCTCAGCAATTAGCGATCCGAGAAGACAGTTCTTTAGTGTTCTCCACGATCTCAAATATCCACCATCAACCCATCGGAATGCCGGGGTTGTAGACCACGTCCGTGCGCGTGTTCGAGGGCAGGCCGAACCAGTCCCACGCCTGGGCTGTGACCGTCCCGTTCTCCTCCGGGGCCAGTTCGACGGTGTAGCAGAACCAGCCATTGCTGCCGACCGTCACCTCGGTGTAGCCGTTCGTACCATTCAAGGTCGGGATCCCGCCCAGGCGAACTCTCAAACCGGGGGCGTATTCGTCGTTGACGCAGCCCTGGAAGGTCCAGAGGTAGCCGGAGGAGTGGATCGCGGCGAAACTCGCCACCGTCGGCGCCGCGTTCCCGAGCGTGGCCGTGGCGGTATTGGAGGTCAGTCCCCAGGGATCGACTGTCTGCGCAGACACGGTGCCCGCGCTCCAGCCGGTGGCGGTCAAGGTGAAGTCGCCGTTGGCGTTCGTCGTGACGCTGGCGTTGACCGCTCCGCTCAAGGTGACCGTGCGGTTGGCGTGATCCTCGTCGACGACCGCGCCACTCAAGATGACAGTGCCGTTGGTCCCATAAGTGCGCGTCAGGGTGATGGTCGGGGCGTCACTCGTGATGGTTGCCTGCCGGACCGTCGATTGATGCCCCGTGCCGTCGGTCACGCGGGCGGTGATCGTCCCGAGCACCGTGGGCGTCAGTTGCAGGGAGTAGGAGCCATCGACATTGACATTCGTCGAGGCATTGACAATGCCGCCGAAGGCGACGCTGCATCCCCGGGGATCACCGTCACAGGTCACCTGTCCCGTCAGCGCGACGACGTTGCCGCCGACGATGGTGGCGGTGAAGGTGAGGCTGGGTGCGTTCGTGAGGGTGGCAGTCACCTGGTTGGAGCCTTCGCCCCAGGGATCGACGACGGTTGCCAGGACGTCGCCAGGGCTCCAGTTGGCGGCGGTCAGGCTATAGTCGCCGTTACCGTCGGTGGTGACACTGGTCTTGAGCGCTCCTTGCAACCAGAACGTCTCGTAAGCCTGATCCTCGTCGGTGACGTGCCCCGAGAAGGTCACCGAGCCGTCGGTCCCGTAGGTGCGGGTCAGCGTAAGGATCGGGGCGTTGCTGGTGATGGTCTGGTTCTGGACGCCCGACTGCTGGCCAGCCCCATCTGTTGCCTGGGCGTGAATCGTCCCGAGCACGTTGGGGTGGGCGAGCAGGCTGTACGAGCCGTCCGCGTTGACGGCGGTCGAACCGTTGACGAGGCCCGTGAAATCGACATGGCACGCGGTCGGGTTGCCGTCGCAGGTCACCTGGCCGCTGAGCGCGACGAGGTTCGGAGCAAGGATCGACGCCGTGAAGCTGAGCGTGGGAGCCGACGGATTGTCGCGTTGCTCCAGGGGTTCGACGCAGAGTTTGCGACCGGACCAGTTGGGGTTGGTCCTGGGACGGGCGGTCTTCAGCCAGCCGAGCATGAACGAGCCTCCTGACGAAGCGGGGAGAGGGCGAGGCCAAGGGCGACCGGAACGGACGTTCCCTGACCGGCGAGCCTGGCGAGCACCGGCGCCGGGAGCGCGACGACCGAAACTGGGCAGAGTGAGTCGTTCGCGGAGGGTAAGTAGGGGAATCGGTCCGCTTCCTTATAAATCGAAAATCGCGAAAAAAAGTGGACATGTATTTTGGAAAGATTGTCAATTTTTTCTGAAGAGGTCGTCCTGTAGTGAACGCTTGTGTCCGGGAGTTTGGGGGGCTACTTGCCGCGTGCGCGATAGGTTTGTAAAGAAATGCTGCTAATACCAAATGTGGCAATCTCTGGAAGCCCAGGTCTAAATGGCAGCACGCAATGGGGAAAGCGAACGAGCGGCGGGGTTTATCCCCGCCGTCTGGAGCCTGGCACGGCGGGGATAAACCCCGCCGCTCGTTACTGTCGTGGCCGAATTGAAGCCAGGTCGAGCAGTAGACATGCTTCCAGGCTGCCGAGGGGCGCCCGGCCGAAGCCGGGCGTCTCTCCGTCACCTGCAACCTGTCAAAGCTCACGGGCCACTGCCCAGGGGCTTGACGTGGCCCGAGGGTGTTCCCGTGTCAACGCAACTTCATCTGGACGACATCCGGCGTGCCTGGGAAGCGAAAGATCCGGGGGTGGTCGAGCTGGTCGAGCGACTGGCAACGCAACCCGACGAGCAGCCGAAGACGCCGATTCGCGAAGGCGCCCTCACCTTCGCCAAGTTCCTGCGCGAGATCCAGACCCCCGGTTTCCATCGCAAGCCGCGCGAGGAACAGGCTCACTATCGCATTGAACAGCTCAAGGCGCTGGAGGCGCCCGACGCGGAAGTACCCCTTCCGGATCGATTGAAGCTCCACGAAGTCCTCTTTCAGCTTTGGCAGGACAAGAGTCTGTTCGCGCGGACCTGCCTGCTGAAGATCATTGCGAGCGTGCGGCTGACCTACGGCCCGTGGCGCGCCTTGAAGAAGATTTTCAAGGAGGCGGAGGCGAAGGGCGACACGGAGATTTACGGCGCCCTGGCGGCGCGCTTCGACATGGCCTACGCCGGCAGCGGCAGCGAGATCCGCGGCGGGACGCTGGCTTACCTGGTTCGGCGCGCCTGGCGTTACCTGCGCCGCCTGGGGCAAACCTTGCCGGTCTGCTACGCCGACACCGTTGTCGATTTCCTCGCCCCGTACACCGACAACACGAACTGGCGCAACACCTGGGTCGCCAATCACGTCTTCTACCACGGCACGAAGGCGTACAATCGCGGCCGTTTCACCTACCGCACCAAGCCGGCGAACATCCTGTCGCAGCGGGCCTACCCGGACCTGTGGACGCGCAGTCCACGGCCGCTGTTCGCCCTGCTGGAACGCGCCCGCTCCGAACAGGTGCGCGAATTTGCCACCACTGCGCTCAAGACCGACTTCCGCGCTGTGTTGCGCGACGTTGAGCCGGCCTGGGTCGCGCGCCTCGTCGGCCTGGGCAGCAAGAACATCGACGAGTTCGTCGTGTGGATTCTCAACAACGTGCCGCGCTTCGAGCAGGCCTCGTTCCGTGCGCTGGGGCTGCACGAGGCGGTTTTGCGACTATTCGACTCCACCTCGCCCGACGCCCAGGCCTACGCGGCAGAGTACGCCCGCACCCATGCCCGCGACCTACCCATCCCGGAGCTGGTGCGGCTGGCGAACAATAGCCATGCGGCGGTGCGGAAGCTGGCCTGCGACCTGCTGCTCGCGCGCGATCCGCGCAAGGAGGTCGGCCTCGATGCCTGGGGCCAACTGCTCGAAACCGATCACGGCCACGACCTCGCCGCCGGTGTGCTGCGCAAGAACTTCGGCGGCAGCGAACTGACGCCGGAGTGGTTCAAGTTGCGCCTGTTCTCGCCGCGGCCGCAGGCGTTCAAGTTCGCCGAGCAGTTGCTCCCGCAGATTCATCCCTACGAGAAGCTCGGCGCTGCCTTCTTCGCGGACATCCTCGACAAGTTGGGCGACGCCGAGCACGAGCCTGTCCGCCAGTCGTACGACTGGGCGAACCGCGTCGCGAACTACGCTCTCAAGGGACTGGAACGCTTCGACCTCAATACGCTCGATAAAGATTTTCTGAGGCGGCTTCTCCTCGATCCGCAGACCCGTTATCAGGCGACGCGCTGGATCAACGAGGGCCGGCTCAAAGCGCAGGCGCTGGGTGCCGACTTCTTCAAACTGCTCGCCTTCCATCCGGACTGGGAAACCGACCCCTGGATGGCCGCTCTCAAAGAGAGCGGTCGGCCGTGGGCGAAGCACCTGACCTACGACGAGAACTTTGGCAACGAGGTGCTCGCCTGGCTAGGGGATGTGCGTCGTTTCCCGCCGACGGAACTCGGCTTCGACTGGCTCATGCGGTTGGTCATGCGCAGCGAGGAACGCTATCACGACTTCGCCGTCGAGACGATGATCAAGGCGTTCACCCCGGCGGACTTCGCCCCGAAGCAGCCGGCAGCGGCAGGAGAAGCCGCTGTGCAGGTGGATCTCAAGGGCGCCTCGTTCGTCTTCACCGGCAAGTTGGCGACCATGCAGCGCAAGGAGGCCGAAGACAAGGTCAAGCAGGCCAACGGCGTGCCCCTGCAGTCCGTCTCGGCGAAGCTCCATTACCTGGTGATCGGCGACGAAGGTTCGCCGCTGTACGGCCAGGGCAAGAAGGGCAGCAAGCAGGTCAAGGCCGAGGAGTTGAACACCGCTGGCGCCAACATCAAGATCATCTCGGAGACCGCTTTTCTCCAGATGATGGCGGGCAAGCCGCAGACTGTTTCGGAGGACGTGGTGCTGGCGGGCTGTCGTCGTCTCTGGGAGATGGCTATCGCGCCCGGCCCCGGCGACGCCCCGCTGGGTCAGTTCGCCCGCAAGTACATTCGCCGTCATCACCCGGACCTCGCCGTGGTATTGACGGAGCGGCCTGTCGATCCGGGGTCGGAGATTCCGCTTAGTTTCCTGACATTCTCGCTGGTGCAACCGCTGTTCGAGGAGAGTCGCAAGCCGCTGCGCGAGTTCGCGCTGGACCTGGCAAAGTGGGAGTTCAACCGCTGG
>DASPXY010000993.1:0-5444 GCA_035637055.1 Gemmataceae bacterium
TCAGCACCGTGACCGAGCGTTTATCTCCGCGAAGGACCAGGACGTGATCGTGATCGGCGGCGGCGATACCGGGACGGATTGCGTCGGCACGTCGCTGCGACACGGCTGCCGCAGCCTGGTGCAGTTCGAGATCCTGCCGAAACCGCCGCTGTCGCGCGCGTCGGACAATCCCTGGCCGCAGTGGCCCAAGGTGTACAAACTCGACTACGGCCAGGAAGAGGCGGCCGCGCTTTTCGGCGACGACCCGCGGCAATACCTGATCCAGACGAAGCGCTTCGTCGGCGACGAGAACGGCCACCTCAAGGAACTGCATACGGTTCGCATCGAGTGGGTGCGGGACAACGGCCGCTTCGCGCCGTGCGAGATTCCCGGCAGCGAGCACGTCTGGCCGGCGCAGCTGGTGCTGCTGGCGATGGGCTTCCTCGGGCCAGAGAATCAGCTGCTCGACCAACTCGGCGTCGAAAAGGATCCGCGCTCCAACGCGAAGGCAGAGCACGGCAAGTTTTCTACGAGTGTGCCGGGCATCTTCGCCGCGGGCGACATGCGACGCGGGCAGAGCTTGGTGGTGTGGGCGATCAACGAGGGCCGCGGCGCGGCCCGCGAGTGCGACCGCTACCTGATGGGGACAACGGCGCTGCCCTGAGCAGGAAGCCCGGGTCCGCGAAAGGCAGACGGGCCGCCTCGGCCAAGTGCAGTGCTGGGGGAGTTGCTAGCCCTCGCCCCGATTGAATGCCTCGATGAACTCTTGGGCATATTTCGCGTGGTCTTCGAGCGACTTACTTGAGCGCTCGAAAACTCCCTCCTCATGCTCGAAGAACCAAACCGCCTTGCTCCGACCTCCTCGGATGATACACCAGTAATTGCCGCCCCCATCCGCGCCGATGATAAGGTACTTGTCCGGCCAGGGCTCTGTTTCCCCATCGGCCAGGAACAGGCCTAGCTTGCGAACCCCCTGGTTGAGATCAATGACCAGCTGTGGATCGTCGAATAGGAGCGACTGGGCCGCCGACTCTTGGTTGTACTCGAACTTCGCTTCCCGGAGAGCGTTCGGGTAGTTAAGGACGAACTCGCGGTAGTGCGAAGGCAGCGTCACCCGGAGTTCCGACTCGATGGAGGCAACATCGGCTTCCGTCATGCGACCCTCCGGCGCTACCTAACCGGCGATTAGCGTATCTCGAAGTGCTCCAGTTCGGAGACGACGGTCTGCCCGGTTCTGCGGATCCCAGGAAAAGGGAATATCAGCCCTGGGCCTGCGTGGCCGCGCGGAACTCATCGAAGGTATTCGCCTCCGCAGCGACATCGACCCAGCGCAACAAGAGATTCATGTCCTGTGTCGCCTGGATCATCTCCACCAGGTCGCTTGGGGTAGGTGCCTTACAACGCTTCTCAAGTACGCGCAGCAGGTCCGCCCGCCGCGCCTCGGCTTGCCACTCCAGAACTTGCTGTGACTCACGCACGTTCCATCCCTCCAGGGCTTTCTTCCATTCGGTCCACACGCCCGGCAACTCCGCGAAGATCAGGGCGTCCACGGCATACTCTAACCGAACGCGCTGGTCCGGTTCCAGATCAGCCAAACGCTTCCACTCCTCAATAACCGCCGACGTGCCACCGCCGCGCATCAGCGCCACCCACGGCAGCACACAGCGGCTCAGTTCCCCCGACGCCACACGGGCCAGCGTCGCCGCTGCGTCCTCCTCGCGCACCGCCATGCGCTCCACGCGACTTCCCAGGCCGAAGCCAGGCATCCCAGGCATCGACATGGTTAGACTATCCGACTGCCTGGGGCCGGTCAGATTCAGCAGCACACCGCCCACGAAGTACTTCAACCGCGCGTCCGACGACGGCCGGCGCTCGCGGCGAAAGCGCAAGGCATATTCCCAGCAGCGCTCCAGATCGTCATTTCGCGGCTCAGTTTGGAACTCGGCGACCATGATCCACGGCTCTTCCGGCCGCGCGCTGGCTGCAAATTCCGCCAGGGCATCGCACGTCAACTCGCTCTCCGGCGGTGGCGGCACCGTCCGCACGTCGAGCCAGCCAGCGAAGGCGAGCCCCGGATCGAGGCGCGGCATCGCCCAGCGGAAGAAGCCCGCCGGCTCGCGCTTCGCCGCCCGCCGCGCGGTCACGTCGAACCTTCCCACACAGCCTTCCTTTCCCTTGCCACTAACTCAGTGATCGGCTGCCTTTGCCCCTTTCGCCACTCCTTGCAAGATGGTCTGCATAGCAGCCGCCCCGCGCTGCATCAACTCAGGAGAAGGCAGCGGCAACTGCAGTACCGGCTGTCCCGTCCGCGGGTCGGTGCCGACGAAAGGCGTCAACGTGCCGGCGGCCGCCTGTCCATTGGCCCCCTGCCCCTGCTGCGCCGCCGGCGTTAGCAGTCCCGCAAGGGCTTCGAGGAACTGCACCCCCGCTTGCAGCACCGCTTGCAGCGAGACCGGGCTGGCCGTGGGGCAGGTTTCCAACCTGCCAGCAGCAGGCAGGTTGGAAACCTGCCCCACGGGAGGCTGCGGTTCCTCGGCGCTCACCAGGTCGCGCACCGTCTCCAGCAACGTCTGCTGCCCGACCGCCTCGAATGCTACCTCGTCGCTCGTCCCGGTGAAGACACCGTCAAACAGGGTCTTCTTCATCCGCAGTGTCCGTAGCACGCGCTCCTCGATGCTCTCGCGCGTGATCAGGTTGATCACTTGCACCGGCCGATGCTGCCCCATCCGATGCACGCGCGCGATGCGCTGCTCCAGCACGGCAGGATTCCACGGCACGTCGAGGTTGATCACCGTGTCCGCCGCCTGCAGGTTCAGGCCGGTGCCGCCCGCGTCGGTGCTCAGGAACACCCGACACGCCGGGTCATCGCGGAATCGCTCCAGCAATTCGCGCCGGTTCTTGCCCGGGACGCCCCCGTGCAGCATGACGTAGCCGGCCTGCAGTCCGTCGATCACCTCCGCCGCTTTCCGCAGCATCAACTCCCACTGACTAAACACGACGACCTTGTGCGGCCCCTCGACGACCAACTCGCGCAACACCTCGGCCAACTCCTCCAGTTTCGGCGAGACATTCGTCTGCTTGTCGTAGAGGAAGGTACTGTCGCACAGCATGCGCATGTTAGCGATGCAGCAGAGAATCCGCCGCCGATCCACTTCGCTCAGGTACTTCTTCGCCACCAGGCGGGCCAGCGTCGCTTGCTGGTCGGCGTACGGGCCGCGCTGGGCGTCGGCGAGTTCGACGTAAACCGTATTGTCGGTGCGCTCCGGCAACTGGCTCAGCACCTCGGCGCGCGTGCGCCGCAGCAGGATCGGCTCCAGCTTCTCGCGAATCCTCTCCAGGTTGCGATAGGCGACCACCTTGCCGGTCTCGTCGAGGACGCGGTGCTCGTGCAGGAACTGAAACGCCGGCCCCAACCGCCGGTCATCGACGAACTGCACAATGCTATAAAGTTCCTCCAGTTTGTTCTCCAAAGGGGTGCCGGTCAGCACGACGGCGTAACGGCTGCGCAACTTCTTGACGGCGCGCGACACCTTCGCCTCCCAGTTTTTGATGCGCTGGGCCTCGTCCAGCACGATCAGGTCCGGGTGCCAGGCGTTTAGCTCGTTCAGGTCGCGCAGCACCTGCTCGTAGTTGGTCAGGCGATAGAACGTCGGCTGCGCGTACTGCGCCCGCCGCGCCTTGCTGCCGCCGTCGATCACCTGCACCGGCCGCTCGGTGAATTTGCGAATTTCGCTCTCCCATTGGTACTTGACCGACGACGGCGCCACCACCAGCACGCGCTCGACGCCGCGCTCGCGGGCCATCAGTTCAGCGGCGGCGAGCGTTTGCACGGTCTTGCCCAGGCCCATGTCGTCGCCGAGGATGCACCGGCCACGGTAGGCAGCGAAGAGGGCGCCGCGCAGCTGATAGGGATAGAGCGGCGCCTTGATCAGATCGAGTTGGAGTTGGCCGCTATCAAGGAGTTTTACCATCTCCTGTTCGCGCTGGGCCATCTCGCGGCGCTCGATCTCGCGCTCCATGAACTCCATCGCGTCGGAGAAGATCGTCACCTGTTCGGGCACCTGTTGCAGCGCCTCGATCAGCGCGGCGTAGCGGTCGCCGCCATTCCAGCGACCATTGGGAGCGAAAAAGGTTTCAGCGAGCGCCTTGAGCTGATCGGAGTGGCGCGGCGGCAAATGCAGCACCGGGCAGAGCTGTTCGCCGTAGTGCAGGAATAGCTCCGGGCGCGTGACGGTCGCCTTACGCTGGCGCAGCTGGGCAGGCGCCTCGGCGCACAACGTCGCGAGGACCGCCTCGATGTGCTTGCAGGTGCCGAGGGTATTCGTCTTGAAGTCGGGGCACTCGCACAGGTTGTCGCCGACCTCGAAGCCGCGGATGCTGACGCGGTACTGCCCGCCGCTGGCCGGGTTCGTCACCTGGTAGTCGCTGAAGACACGATTGCGGCCCAGGTTCTGGATACGAAACTTGCCCTCCAGGCCGCGCTGACGGCGGAGGTCGATCTGTTCTTCGCGAAGCACGGCTGCTCCTCAAACCGTGAAATGGCGCCGCGGGTCCGGTCGCCCCGGCGCGGCAGGCCGCAAAGACCGGTCCTGTATCATATCACCAGAGAGCGGATCAAGGACAGGGAACCGTGGACGGCGTTCAGGAAGGATTGGGCCCTGGCACGGCTGCGGGGCGCGGGAGCGTTCCGACACCGGGTGGCGAAGGCGGAGGAAGGAACTCCGGGCGACCCGCCGGCGCGGGACAACCCTGGCGGGGATACCCTGCGACGTTGATGTCGTCGAGTTGCAGCAGGCCGGCAATCTCGCTCACCCCGCGCCAGACCTCGCCGAGCGTCTGGACGTACACCAGTCGTGCCTGGAACAGGATCAGCTGGGCCTGGAGAACGGCAGTGTAGTCGAATTTTCCCTCGCCGCGCTCGTAGGCTTTTCGGACCAGGTCCAGCGAGTCCTGAGCGTGGCGCAGGATCCGCTCGTTGTAGGCTTGCGCCTGCTGCCGTGCCGTCTGATACTTCTGGAAGGCGGCGTTCAGCCGGGCCATCAGGCTCAACTCGACCTGGCGAATCTCGGCCTGCGTCCGCGCCACGTCCGCGCGGGCGGCGGCGATGTTGCCCTGGTTGCGATCCCACAACGGGAGACGGGCGCCGAGTTCCACCATCGCTTCCGGGGTGCGGTCCGGGAAGGAGTAGATGGGCCGCACCTGAATGTAGAAGTTCGGGCAGACCTCGGCACGAGCGCGGGCCAGGAGACGGTCGGCCTGGGCATTGAGGGCCATCCCCGATTGGATCTCAGAGGATCGCCCAAGGAGGTTTTCCAGGAGCGGTTGCCAGGCGAAGTCGGGCGGCGTCACGTCCAGATCCCCTGCCAGGTCCAGGAGCGGCAACTCCTGCAGGCCGACCACGATGGCGAGCAGCCGTCGCGCCGCCTCCGCGCGCCGCTGGGCGACATTGCGCTGGACCTCGCTCT
>DASPXY010000994.1:0-3973 GCA_035637055.1 Gemmataceae bacterium
CGCCCTGAAGGACGACATGCAGAAAGCGGGCAGCGCACGGGTCACCCTAGCATCGCTCGAGCAGGAGGCCGAGGTCAACCGAAGCATCCTCAGCACGTTCCTCACGCAATACAACCAGCTCACATCTCAACGCGCCCTGCAGATCGCCGATTCATACGTGCTCGGGCTTGCCGGTATCCCGACCAGGCCGTCATTCCCGCCGCGGCTCCCGCTGCTGGGGCTTGCCTTCGTGGTCTCGGTCGCGCTGGCCGCGCTCTGCGCGCTGCTGCTCGAGCGGCCAGGCAAGACCATCCGCAGCTCGCGGGAGGTGCAGCCGCTCCTCACCGCCCGGTCGCTCGGCGTCGTCCCAAAGCTCGAGTCCAGTACCGGCCTGCTGACGCAGGTGATCGATAGCCCGCAATCCCAATTCACGGAGTCGATCCGGAGCGTTTTATTTCGGCTCATGGCGCCGGGCAATCCGGGACGCGTTGTCCTGGTCGCGTCGGCTCAGTCCGGCGAGGGACGGACCTCGCTCGCAACCGCGCTGGCCCGGCTCGCTGCACTTTCAGGCCGTCGCACCATTATTATCGACTGCGACCTGCGTCGCTCCGCACTGCATGACGCGTTCGGCGTGAAGACCGGCCCGGGCTTGACCGATGTGCTCCAGAATCGGTCCGAGCTCAGCGACGCGATCCGGCGGGATACGCTCACTCGCCTCGATTACATGACGGCCGGTGAGATCGCGCCTCACGCTGCGACCCTCCTCTGCCTTCCGGAGATGGCCGATCTGCTGGCCAAGCTTAGGACGGCGTACGACCTCCTGGTACTGGACTCACCGCCAAGCGCCACCGTGGCCGATACAAGCTTGGTGGCGCAACTGGCGGATGAGTGCCTGTTCGTCGTGAGCTGGAACAAGACACCTTGGCGGCTCGCCCGCGAACAGATGGAGGAACTTTCGCAACACTGCAGCCTTACCGGTGTTGTCCTTAACCAAGTCGATATGCGGAGGCACTCGAGCTACTATTTGCCAACGATGGCGGCGTCGCCCACCGCGACGGCGAGCGCCCCGCTCTCGATGGGACCGCCGACCGAGATCCGACGCGCGCAGCCGTGGTTTTGGGTCGCTGCAATTGCCGTGTCGCTGACTGCAATGGCCGCCGGCTGGTGGATCTACCGAGGCGAGGTCGTTGGTTATGGCCGTGCGCAAGCGGCAGCGCCTGCGGCTGATGACGCGCCCACCATCGATCGGATGGCCCTGAGCGAGCGAACCGAAGCGCTGGCCAGCGAATTGGCGGCGGCAGCAGCGGCGGCCCAGCAGACGGCCGAGCGCACCGCGATCGAGTTGCGCGAGGCTGTACAGCAGGAGCGCGACAAGGCGGAAACCCTGGTACGCGACCTGGCCGCAGCGCGGCGTGAAGTCGAAGGCCTGACTGCGACCAGCCGCGCGGCCAGCGGCGAGATTGCGCAAATGCAGGAAGACTCGATACGGACCACACAAGAACTGCAGCGGTCCGAGCAGCGGCAACGTGAACGAGCCGATGCGTCGGAACGCGACTTGGCGGCGGTGCGTAGTGAGATCGCATCGCAAGTCGCCGGGTTGAGCAAGTTTGGTGAAGAGGCCACAAGACTGCAGCAAACGGCGGAACGAAGCGCCCGGGAGCTACGGCAGGCGCTGCAGCAGGAACGCGAGAACGCCAAGAAGCTCGACCACGAGCTGGCCAAGGCGCGACGCGAGCTGGAGACGCAGGCGGCGGCGTTGACCGAGGCTGGCGACAATAGGGTTCAGATGCGGCAGCAGCTGACTGAGTTACGGCAGGGGCTGCAGCAGGGCGAAACCTCGGCGGCGGCACTAAGGGAGTTGCTGGCGCACGAACGCGCGCGCAACCAAGAGCTTGAGCAGCAGCTGGCAACTCACCAGACCGCCACCGGTAGCGGCAACGCTGCCGCAAGCCTACGAAGCATGCTCAGTTCGACGCAGTCGCCAGGAACCGGGCAAGCCGCAAGCGGGCCGCTCCCCACGCGTGACGAGGTGCGGCCGGCGGCCAACAAGTCAGCGCCAATGGCCGCGGGACTGCCCGCGCAGGAAGCGTCCAGCCCGGAATTGCAGCAGCTGATGTCGCGCGCGAAGTTGCTGCTGAACCAAGGCGATATCGGCGCCGCGCGCATGGTGCTCGAGCGTGCCGCCGAGATGGGCAGCGCGCCAGCGCTGTTCATGCTGGCCCAGACGTTCGACCCCTTCGTGCTGTCGAACTGGGGCACCTTGGGCACGCTAGGGGACGTCGAGAAGGCCCGCGTACTCTATGCCAATGCTCTTGCCGGTGGCGTGCCGGAGGCGAAAGACCGGTTGGCTGCGTTGCGATAATGAAAACAAGTCTACAGGGACGGCTCGATGATTGCGCTGGACGGTCAGTTCGGCCCCGTTTGGCAGCCCGTTCGCCTGCGATAATCCCGGCCGAGTAACGCGCGCGATGTGGAGAAGCCAGCACCGCACGTCGAGCTTAGCGCCTTGGGCAGCCTCGCTGGCGGGTATTGTCGTGACCTTCCCCGGGGGCATGCCGGGTATCGCCGACGGAAGCGGGCCGCGAATCACGGACTTGCTGAGCTTGGTTTGTGCCGCGTTGCTGCTCCTGGCCGTGCTCAGGTCTGCCCCATTGCATCGGGCCATCTACAGCATCTTGCTCGTTTGGGCACTGACCGTGCCGTGGGTCTTGATGGAGCTCTATGCGCTCTCCGGGGCCCCTGATCCCCCGGTGCAGAGGCTGCTCATCCGCTGGATACTGTACGGCTGCTCGGCCTATGTGGTCACGGTGCTCGCCGAATCGCCGGAGCTGCGGCCTCGATTCCTGTACGGTCTCCTGATCGGCGTCGTCCTTTCCTCGCTGACCCTGCTCTACGACTTCCTGACGTTCTCGCCGGAGGATCTGCCGATCGAGTATCTCGTAAACATCGCCATCTACAACGGAAAGGACATCCACGACTTCATCTACAGGGCGTCCGGAATTTTCGGCCATTCAAACGGGGCCGCGGGATGCGTGTTGGTCGGCGTGCCTCTCCTCATCGGTGTAATCCAGGAAGGAAGGGTGCCGCGCTGGTCCATCGTGATCGCCCTGGCGTTGATGGGCGCGGTGTTCTACCTGACGAAGTCGCGAGGCTCGCTGACGGTTTCGGCCGCGCTGGTCGCCTATTGGTTCTGGTCCCAAACGCGAGCCGTTCGCCTCCCGCTCATGCTCGCGGGAGTTATGGTCGCGCTCGGCGTCCTCGCTGCAGGCGGACTTGCGGACTGGGACGGAAACGTCCTGATCGAACGGTTCCTCGACAGCAACAGCATATCCGTCAACGCGGGCGATCGCTGGTGGACGGTCGCAACGAGCTTCGAGCTCATCATGCAGAATCCACTCGGGATGGGCTCCGCCTACGTCGAACCACTCGACACGGCGACCGGCACGAGCGCCACGCACAATGCCTACCTTGAACTTGCCTTGATGGCGGGCCTCCCGCTCACGGTTTTCGTCGTCGTTCGGCTCGTCAAAGCGGCTGCCGGTCTTTTCATGCCATGGCAGCCGGTCGAAGCGTGGCTGGCCGCCTACCTCCTCGGCATCTTCGCGTTCGAGTCGTATTTTCTCCAAACCAGCGTCCAGCTGATGACGCTCTGGCTCGTGATATCGCCGTTGCGACCCTTCGGAAAACGCATCGCATCCCCAGCCGGACTTCGATGCACACTTCCTCGGCCCACGGCTTCGCCGTGACACCGCCTACGAGGAGCCTAACCAGATGAAAATTTGCATGGTCGCCGCTTGTCTCGCCGGGGGCGGTGCAGAGAGGGCGCTACTCGACACAGCAGCCCTTCTCTCGGAGCGCGGCCACCACGTCACGGTGCTGACCTTCGAAAGTCAAACGTCCGACGCCTACCAAGTGCCGGCGTGCCTTTCCAGGGCAGCACTCGGCATACCGGGCCAGTCCGGGAACCGCCTGCGGGGCATCCTGAACAACCTCC
>DASPXY010000995.1:0-2537 GCA_035637055.1 Gemmataceae bacterium
CGATCGCCTCAGTCTTGTATTTCGGCGGCAGCGCTTCCAGAAAGATGTCGTCGCCCTGCAGGGCCGCCACCACCGGGACGCCGAGCCTCGCCTTGAGCGGATGGACCAGCCCCGACAGGAGGACGTTGGTCAGTTCGATGAGTTCCGGCCGCACCTCGCTGGCGAGCCATTGGACGAGTTTATCGATCTCCTTACTCTGATAGCCGTGCTCGCCGCGCAGCACCGAGATGGTCAGGTCGCCGAGGTCGGATGCCTGCGTGTTGACGGCGAAGCGCGCCACCCAGCGCAGCAGTGCCGGAAAGTCGAGCAGGCGGTCGAGGGTCCAGGGCGTGCGGCGGAAGAAGGCGAGTTTCTGCTGGAGATAGACGTTGATGCCGCCGAAGAAGACGCGCTGCGTGCTCACGTCCTTCTCGTCGGTGCGGATGGGCGTGTACGTGGGGATTAACAGGGCGTCGTGTCCCTGGGCCGCCAGCGCTGCGACCAGGGTGTTGTCGTGCATGCAGCTGCCGCAGAAGTTGCCCGCGGCGCCAGCGGTGATGTATGCGATTTTCATGGCACCCAGCGGCATGCTCGGCCCGTTAATCCTCGAACTCCGGCCCCGGTTCGGGCAGGAAGAACGTCAGTAACGTCCCCGCCGCATAGACGAACAGCACCACCGCCGCCGCCGCGTAGGCGATGGCCGCCGAGCGTGCCAGCGTCGGCATCAGCACCAGGAACAGCAGGGCCAGGCGCGTCGTCAGGAAGTTGGCGCTGGTGCCGAGCATGCGTCCGCCGACGTTGGCGGCGAAACTCTCGCCGGTGCCGCGCAGGTAGACCGGGTACATCCGCGGCAGGTAGTTGCCCCAGAAACTGAACTGCGCCACCGTGAAGAAGCCAACGAACAACATCCCCCAGCGCAGCATTTCCAGGTTGTTCTCGGGCAGATTGCCGGCCGCCGGGAAGTAGTACACCAATGGGATAATCAAGAGTCCAGGTATCTGGAAAGTCCATAACAAGCGCCGGCGGCTGACGATGCGTAGCGCCAGCCAGGCCAGGACGAAGCGGCCGATCAGGCCGCCGATTTCTTGATAGAACTGCACGCTGGCGACGGTTTTCTCTTGCTGCACCTGCAGATCCTGGACCCGGCTTAACAGTTCTCGCTGTTTGCTCTCGCTGCTGCTCGCCGCCAGGGCCGCTTTGTGCGACTTCTGGCTGCGATCGAGTTGCACCTTGAGCGCCTTCGCCTCGGTGGACTCGGCCCCCTTGGCCTCAACCGCCGTCTTCAGATCTTGCCCCAACTTCGTGATCTGTTTGCCCAGTTCGGCGCGCTTGGCTTCGCTCTTGGATCCCTCGTACGCCTCGCGCAGCCCCGGCAGCGGCGCCAGCTCCGGATCCAGGCCGGGCACCATCTGCGGCGTCATCTGGATCGCGCCGAAAGCCGCCCCGTAGCCGCAGGCGAACAGGGCCGCGGTGATCAGCGTCGTGCGCTTGTAGTTCCCCTGGAATAGCTGGCCGAAGCTCGGTCGTTTGAGCGTGCCGGCCTCGCGCTTGCGCTGCCAGGCCGGCGACTCGGGCAAGAACGGCCGAATGATGATGAGCGGCAACGCGGGGATGACGCCCGAGATGAGCGTGTAGCGCCACGCCTCGGCCACGTCGCCATGAATCGCCGGCAGCAAGTGGATGCACTGATTGATCACGTAGTACACACCGGTCACCAGCAGGCCGCCGAGGGAGGAGAATGCCTGCGTGTAGCCCAGGACCGCCTCGCGCTGGTGTGGGTTGGGGAAGAGTTCGGCCAGCCAGGCGACGGCGGCGACGAACTCCAGGCAGACGCCGATGAACGTCGTGCAGCGCAGGACGAGGAAGACCGGCGCCGACGTGGCGAAGCCGGACGCGAGGGCCGAGCCGGCGTAGAGCAGGATGCTCCACATGAGGACGCGGCGGCGCCCGAAGCGGTCGGTGAGATAGCCGCCGAGCAGGCCGAAGGTGCCGCCGCAGAGGGCGCTGCCCCACATGATGTAGCCGGTCCATTCGAGGATGGCCTGGGTGCCGCTGGCGGTGTTGGGATCGACGCCCAGCAGCGACGCGAGCGCGGGGCGGGCGATGATCGGCATCACGAGCAACTCGTAGATGTCGAACGCGAAGCCGAGGGCGGCGATGCAGAGGATCAGCCAGTGTGTGGCGGTGAGTTGAACCGCCGGCGGCACCGGGGGGCCGCCGGGCGGACTCGTGGGGGCGGGCTGCTCAGGGAAGGAGGGTTCGGACACCGTCATCTCCAACAGGGCCGTGCTCCGGCCGGGAAAAGAGGACCGTCAGGAAGGCTTATGGCTTCTTCGGAGGATCCCAGTTGCGAATCCGACTCGCCGGGTCGGCGGGGTTCGTTCCCTGAGAGTAGATCAGGGGGCGGCCCGTAGTGGGGTCCAGAGCGTCGCGTTCATACACGTAGGGGCGGTCCCAGGGGTCAAGCAAGGACGTGGCTTCAAGGTACGGCTGCTGGCCTTTTTTTGCCTTCGTCAGGACCGCCAGACTTTCCGGGAACTCGCGGTGTTGCACCTTGT
>DASPXY010000996.1:0-15367 GCA_035637055.1 Gemmataceae bacterium
CATTGTGGCCGACATAATCGGCGACGTACATCATCCCTTGCTTGTCGAAGACGATGCCGTTGCCGGTGCTTTTGCCGGGGAGTTCGACGAAGACCTCTGCTTTGCCGTCGGGCGTTACCTTGCCGATGGTCTGCTGCCGCGCAAAGTTGACGACGTAGATATTGCCGTCCGTGTCGCAGCCTGGCCCCTCGATGCCGGGAGTGAAACTCTTCTCGGCGGTCAGCGGTGTCGCCTTGAAGAGCGGTTCCTTGTCCGGTTGTTCACCGGGCGCGGGCCAGACAAACAGGGCCAGGGAAAGGGCAACGAAAAGGGTGCGAGAGTACATGGGGTCTCCTCGAAATCGTGCGCGGTTCCCGCCAGGGAGTACCAAGTACGGAGTACAGAGTACGGAGTACGGAACAAGGTAGGCATTCCTCTCGCTCGGTACTCCGTACTCTGTACTTTGTATTCCGTACGCCGTTTTCCTTCTTCGGGGTGATCCATGCCTCGCCGTTTCCCTGCCGTCTGTCTCTGTTGCTTCGTTGGCTTCGTGCTTGCCGTTCCGTTCGGCATCGCCCAGAAGGACAAGCCGGCTGCTCAGCCCGATTACAAGGAACTGTTGCCGCGCATCCCGCCCGTGCCTGCCGCGGAGGCCGTCAAGACCTTCGAGGTACTGCCCGGCTTTCGCGTCGAACTCGTCGCCGCCGAGCCGCTTGTCCTCGATCCGGTCGCGATGGCCTTCGACGAAAACGGCCGCCTCTTCGTCGTCGAGATGACCGATTACTCCGAGCAGGACAAGGAACTGATCGGCCATGTCCGCGTCCTCGAAGACACCGATGGCGATGGTAAATTCGATAAGAGTACGATCTTTATCGATAAACTCTCCTGGCCGACCGCGATCGCCTGTTACGACGGCGGCGTTTTTATCGGTGTGGCGCCGGACATCCTCTACTGCAAGGACACGAAGGGCAACGGCAAGGCGGACGTGCGCAAGGTGGTGTTCACCGGCTTCAGTCGCGCCAACGTGCAGGGCTTGCTGAACAGTTTCCAGTGGGGCCTCGACAATCGCTTACACGGCGCCACCAGCAGCAACGGTGGCCAGGTTCGCCGAGCCGACGACTCGAAGGCGAAACCGATCAACCTCAACGGCCGCAATTTCGCCTTCGACCCGCGCACGCTCGAACTGACGCCGACCAGTGGCGCCTCGCAGCACGGCATGACCTACGACGATTGGGGCCGCCGTTTCGTTTGCCACAATAGCGACCCGATTCAGATGGTGATGTACGAGGATCGCTACCTGGCGCGCAACCCGTTCCTGGCGGCGCCGGGGCCGAAGGTGAGCATCTCCGTCGAGGGAGCGCAGTCGGACGTCTATCGCATCAGCCCGGTCGAGCCGTGGCGGCTGCTGCGGACGAAACTGCGCGTCGGCGGGCTGGCGAAGGGGCCGATCGAGGGCGGCGGGCGAGCGTCGGGCTATTTCACCGGCACGACCGGCGTGACGATCTACCGTGGCGATGCCTTCCCGGAAGAGTATCGCGGGCAGGCGTTCGTCGGTGAGGTCGCGAACAACCTTGTCCACCGCAAGGTACTGGAGCCGGACGGCGTCGGCTTCCGGGCTCGCCGAGTCGATGTCAAGAAGGAGTTCCTCGCGTCGAAAGACATCTGGTTCCGCCCGGTGCAGTTCGCCAACGCCCCCGACGGCACCCTCTACGTCCTCGACATGTACCGCGAGGTGGTCGAGCACCCCGCGAGTCTGCCGCCGGAGATCAAGAAGCACCTCGACCTGACGAGCGGACGCGATCGCGGCCGTATCTATCGCATCGTGCCCGAGGGCTTCAAGCAGCGGCCTCTGCCGCGGCTCGGCAAGGCCGCGACGGCGGAACTGGTCGCGACCCTGGAGCACCGCAACGGCTGGCAGCGCGACACCGCGGCGCGGCTGCTCTTTCAGCGACAGGATCGGTCGGCGATTCAACCGCTCGAAAAACTCGTCGAAACTGCGAAGTTGCCCGAAGCACGCATGCATGCCCTGTACGCCCTGCGGTCTCTCAAGGGACTGACGAAGGAGATCGTCCTGCGCGGACTGCGTGACGACCATCCGCGGGTACGCGAACACGCCATCCTTGTCGCGGAGGGCGTTGCGCCCAGCGCCCCGGCGGTGGCGGCGCGGCTGCGGGAAATGACGACCGACGAGGACGCGCGCGCCCGCTATCAGCTGGCGTTTTCGCTCGGAGAGCTATCGGCGGGTCGGCCGCGTACGCAGGCGCTGGCGCAGCTGGCGCGGCGCGACGGTGGTGATCGCTGGGTACGGTTGGCGATCCTCAGTTCCCTCGCAGAAGGGGCCGACGAACTGGCGAACGAACTGCTTGCCGACACCAAGTTTCGGAGCAGTCAAGCGGGCCGCGAGTTCCTGGGGCAACTGGCGCTGCTGATCGGCACGCGCGGCCGCCAGAGCGAAGTGGCGGCGTTGCTGCGCGGCGTCGATGGCCTTGGGGATACGGAAAAGGCGCTCTCCGCGGGGCTGGTGCGACGACTGAGCGAGGGCCTGACGAAAAGCGGTTCGCCGTTGCGCAAGCAGCTCGCCGGCAGCGCTCGGGCCCAGGAGATCCTGCGCGATCTGGTGAGTGCGTCGCGGAAGCTGGCGGCCAACGAGAAGGGCGGCGTCAAGGAGCGCGCGGAGGCGGCGCGCACGCTGGCGCTGGGGGCATTCGCCGATGTGCGCGGCGTGCTCGGCGAGCTGCTCGGGACACGACAGCCACAGCCGTTGCAACTGGCCGCCATCGAGACGCTCAGCCGCTTCCCGGACGCCGAGGCCGCCGGACTGCTCGTGTCGGCCTGGCCCGGCTTCAGTCCGCGCCTGCGCAGCGTCGCCGCCGAGTCCCTGTTTTCGCGCCCGGAATGGGCGTCGGCGTTCCTCGACGCGGTCGAGCGGAAGAAAATCCAGGCGACCGACGTCGATCCCGCCCGGCTGAAACTATTGCAGACATCGCCGAACGCTAAAGTGCGTGATCAGGCGACGCGCCTGGCGAAACTGCTCAACCTGGGTCGTCGGCAAGACGTGCTGGAGAACTACAAGGAAGCGCTGACGCTGAAGGGCGATGCGGTCAAGGGCAAGGTGGTCTTCGCGAAGGTGTGCGCCGCCTGTCACCGCGTCGAGGGGGTCGGTCACGAGATCGGGCCGAACCTCGCCGCGATGCAGAACCGCGGCGCCGAGTCGATCCTGCTCAACGTGCTCGACCCGAATCGCGAGGTCAACCCGCAGTACGTCAATTACCTGGTGGTGACGACCGACGGCCGCTCCCTGACGGGGATGGTCGCCGCCGAGACGGCTACCAGTGTGACGCTGAAGCGCGGCGAGAACCAGACCGACACGATTCTGCGCATCAATATCGAGACGATGCGCAGCACCGGGCTCTCGCTGATGCCGGAGGGGTTGGAACAGCAAATCGACCGGCAGGCGATGGCGGACCTGATCGCGTACCTGGCGGCGCTGCCATGAACGGAGAGCCGTCACGCTTGTTTGCGAAGCAGCAACGCAGTAAGATCAACAATCGATTGGAGCAGGATTCCCGAGCGCAGTTCAACCCTCGTCCGCGGAGCAACCGCCAATGCCACTTCACGTCATTCAGTTCCCAAACAGGGCGGAATACGGTCGGGCAGTCACCGCCTTGGGGGAGGTGCCGCGGACGCGTGTCGGGCTGCCCGAATTCAAGATGGTTGTCGAGGACGACCACATCAAGGCCCTGAACCAAGCCGGCGTCCCCTACACCGACCTGACCAAGGATCCCCGCCGTGAGCCCCCCACGCCCGTTCAACCCTGACGCGCTCAAGCCGTACGCCTTCCCCTGGCTCGTCCCGAATGTCGCCAACTGGTCCACGGTCTGGCGCTACACGGTTTTGCTGCCGGTAGAGCAGGCTGGCGCCGATGGGACTGTCCACCCAGTCGCGACACAACTACAGGAAGCGCTGCTCGAAGGACAAGTACTGATTGGCAGAGAAGATGTCCTGCTACTTCGAGGCCCTGAATGCCCAGGTCAATCGACATCCCGATCGCTGGAGTGTTGCCCGAGGATCCCCCTTTTAATTCCCGCAGCACCCGTTACAATTCCTCCCGCGAAGACCGCGACCCCGAGCACGGAGGCCCTCATGCCGCGCGTCCTGCCCTACGTCTTCAGCGTTCTGATCCTCGCCCTGCTCGTCGGCGGGCCGCTCGCCTATAGCAACTACCGTCAGGCCCGCCTGCGGCACTTCAACGTCGTCGAGGAAGGCGTCCTGTACCGCAGCGGCCAGCTCACGCTGGCGGGGCTGAAGCAGCTCATCCACGATTACGGCATCAAGACCGTCGTCACCCTGCGCGACGCCTACCGCCCCGATCAGCAAGCGCCGGACCTCGATGAGGAGAACTACTGCAACGCTCAGGAGATCGCCTACCATCGCATCTCGCCCAGGCCGTGGGCCGTTACCGACGGCACTGTCCCGGCGGCGGCGGGAGTCAAGCAGTTCCTCGACGTCATGCGCGACCCCGCCAACTACCCCGTCCTGGTCCACTGCTTCGCGGGCATCCACCGCACCGGCGCTCACTGTGCCGTTTACCGCATGGAGTCCCACCACTGGAGCAACGAACGGGCCATCGCCGAGGTGGTGGCTCATGGCTACTCCAACCTGGATGGCGAACTCGATCTGCTCAGTTTTCTGGAGAACTATCGGCCGGCGTGGAAGAGAGCCGAAGGGGAGTAAGGCTTCGAGATGGCGAGCCGGGGCTACAAATCCCGGCTCGCCAGTTAGGGCAACCCCGTCCTACTGCTCTGTGTTCTGATATGTCCCGCCCGCTTTGACGTTCACGTTCAGACGGAACATCGGGTTGTTCGCGTCGGGCAGGAGCGCCTCGGCTGCGATGGCCAGGTTGAACGTGCCTGTGCCGGTCGAGGAGGTGCCGTCAATACAGGTGTCCACCGTGGCCTCGATCGAGAGCTTGGCGCCTGGCTGCAGCGGGATGATCATGCCGCCATCCCCGAACGCTTTCGGCGCCACCTCGATCCGCAGCACGATCACGCCGAACTGCTTGCCGTCCTTCTTGTACGCCTTCGTGAGCGAGCCGGTCGCCTTCAGCTTGTCGGCATCCAGTTCCATCTTGCCTTCTTCGCGAAGGGCCTTGACGATGACCTGGGTGTCCAACTTCCAGGTCTCGCCCACCTTGACCGCCTTGCCCGGCAAGAACAGTTTCTCGAAGGTGTCCTCATCGAACTTGCCTTTCTTGTTGAACTCCTCATTGAGTAGCTTGGCGTCCTCACCGGTCAGTTCTTCGCCCCCCTCGATCTTGAAGGTGTAGCGCTCGCCCTTCTTCTCGATCAGCACCGTCTTGCCCTGATAGGGCAATGTTTTCTTCTCGCCGTTTTCCGTCACGGTCGCCGTCTCGTACTGCCGCTTGAGGCGCACAGGTCGCGGCTGGCTCGCCTTCTTTTCGAGGACGGTCTCCTTGTAGACGGCGTGCTTGCTGTGCTTCTTGGCCTCCTCCTTGAGCAGGTTGCCGTTATTGTCCGCGATCTTGGTCTGCTCAGTCCCCTGCTCCTTTTTCTCGGCGCGTGTGGTTTCGCCCTCGGCGGCCTTCTTGATCTTGATAGTGAAGGCTTCCTGAGCCTGTACCGCGACCGGGCCGGCCAGCAGGCCAACGACGGCGATCAATCGCAAACTGCGAATCATGGTCTCCTCCCCTCGCAAAGGTTGGTCCGGAAAAGCGCCACCCAGACAGCATAGTCACCATCCACGCCCGCCGGCATCCCCCTGCTAACCCGCAAGCGGGAAGCCGCCGGTGGTCAGTTAGTTTGGCATCTCCGTACGCGTCTCCTTGACGGTGTTCCGGATCCGCAGCGTGACGATCTCGCCGTCTTTCCCGCCAGCCGGCATTACCGTGTCCATCTGGATGCGGGCGGTTACGGTCGCGTTGAGCGAACTGCCGTCGATACAGCCATTGATTTCCAGGTCCAGCACGACCTTGTTGCCGGGCGGAGCGAGGATCCGCTTCTCCAGGGTCGGGATCGTTCGCGGCACGAATTGCAGGTGAACGTCGAGGACGCCGAACTGACGACCATCCTTCTTGAACAGGCGCAGCAATTTGACCTTGCCAGTCGTTTTGCCGGCGTCCACTTCCCACTTGCTGCTCGCTTCCAATTGCTTGATGAAGGCGCCCAGGTCAGGTGACCAGGTCGCGCCAGGTCGCACTGCTTTCCCCGGCAGCAACCGGTTCTCCATCTCGAACTTCTTGCCGCCCGAGGGACCGAATTCCTCCAGGAGCGGCCCTGCGTCGGGGGCTTTCAGTTCATCGCCGTCCTCGATCTTGAAGACATATTGGGTGTCCTTCTTCTCGATCAAGACGGTCTTGCCCTCGAAAGGGAATGAGCCGGTCTTGCCGTCGATGGTTTGCGCCGCCTTGTCGTAGCGGCGCTGCAGTCGCGCCGGCAGCGGTTCGCCCTCTGGCTGTTCGAGGACCGTCTCGCGGTAGCGAAAAACGAGGATGCGCTTGTTGCCTTTCGGCTGCTCCACTTTTCCTGTCGTGCTCTTGATGGTCGCCCAACCGGTCTGCTCCTCGCGCCGATCCACGTGGTAAACGGTCCTGGCGCCGGGCCGCTTGAACTTGACGGTGTAACCTTCCGACGTCTGTCCCTGCACCATCCCGGCAAGGAGGACAGCGGCGCCAATCAACCCCAGACTGCGAAGCATGGCATTCCTCTCCACACATAGTCGCGGCACGGGACGGGGCTCCGATCCGCCGTCCCCTTGGAGGGGGATTGTACCCCAATAGGATTTACAATCCCACAAGTTCATTCTGCTAAAGGAATTACGGCAATCTTCTGGATGGTATTGCACGCTACGCCGCACGCTACGATCCTGAGTGTACTGAGGTTACCACGCAGTCGCAGGAGAAACCAGAGATGCCCAGCAGGATGCAGGTTCGATATTTCCCATCCCGAGGCGCCTGTTACTGCCAGCTGGACAGGCGTCAGTACAAACTCGCGGTGGGCCTGACGACGCGCCCCACGGTCCGACCTACCTCGCCGCCCTGAAGGAATACACCCGCCTTCTGACTGTGCAGCACCAAGAACACCAGATGGCCACCGGCGCGACGACGAGGCAACGCACAAGGCAGGCAGGCATGGCAAGGATCGCATCATCTACTTCACTGGGGATGCTCTCGCCGTGATTCGCCGGCTTGTCACTGAACACCCCACGGGGAAGTTATTCCGCGTTGCCAAGGGAACCCAACCTGTTATTCGCACCGCGTTCTACCGCGTTGCCCGGAAACTAAACCTGCCCAATCTGTCGGCCTACTCGTACCGGCACGCTTACGCAACGGCCTACAGGGGCAAGCCCCACGGGGGGCTTCCTACAGGCGATGCGGGGCTGCGGGGCTTGCAGGCGGTTTTTTGCTTGACGGGGTGGGTGGGGCGCGGGAGCATCCGAACAGAGTGGCATCCAGGTGCAAGCCGCAGCCGCGCTTGCGCGAAAGCCCCTCCTCGACTCAAGTTCCCGGGCCGTCGGGGGCCGCGCGCGGCGCAAGGGCTGCATGGATTCTTGCGGCGGCCACAGCTGCATTTTTCAGAGGCCATCGGTCACTTGAGCAACGAACACGTTTTCTAACGCGGGGTAAAGCTGCGATGCGAACGAGCAATCGATGCCGTCTGCTGGCGGTCATGATGACTGTCGCCCTGCCTTGGGTGGCGACCGACTTTTCGCCCGAGTCCGCTGCCCTGGGGCAGGAGAATGCTGCCTCCAAAACCTACCCTCCCGGCGAGAAGGTTTTTGGCAAGAGTTACGCGGACTGGAGCGCGGCCTGGTGGCGCTGGGCAGTCGCCATCCCCAAGGACAAGAGCCCCGTTCGCGACATGACTGGCGCTTTCGCCAGCCAGGGGCAGGGCGGACAGGTTTGGTTTCTTGCCGGCACTCTCGACGGGTCGGCGGAGCGCAAAGTCACGGTGCCGGCCGGCAAGGCCTTGTTCTTCCCGATCATTACCACCCTCGGGGCCCTTCCTGCCTCGAAAAAGGCGCCCGTCGGGATGCTGTCTGACTACGTCAAGATCAAGATGGACGAACTTCGACCGTTGGAGGTGACGCTCGACGGCAAAAGCCTCGCCGAGGGTAAGGGCTACCGGGTGGAGTCTGACGAGTTCTCGCTCACCGGACCCGAGAAGGAGGCCGACGCCGCCTTTCCCGGTATGGTCGGCGAACTGAGGGCAGTGAGCGGGGGGTACTGGGTGATGCTGCAGCCGTTGCCGCCGGGGGAGCACACCTTGCGCTTCCGTGGCAAGGCAGAGCACAAGATCGGGCCCTTCGCGGTGGACGTGACCTACCGCCTGTCCGTGACGGCGGAGAAAAAGTAAACCAGGCCCCAGAGTCTGTTCCAGGAGGCCGAAACAAGGAGTCAGGAACTCTAACCGCACAGTTCCAGACACCTTTTTTTCGGTCTTCTGGAAGAGATTCTCAGAAGTTGCCCAACCCGGCGCTCCACCTGACCGGGGCCGTACGCCGTCGCCCCTCGCCCCACCTCGTGCGGCTTGTTGGCCATCGCCTCAAGGAGTGCGTCGGCCCACCAGAGGGAAAGTGACCGGGCGACAGTGGAGTCTACCGCTCCCTGATGGCGAGAGCCATCTTGGTCATGGCCCCCTGCACCATCATTGCGTCCTTGAGGCGCTCACTCGTGGCGGTTGAGCAAGTCTTGACCGCGGGATAGGATGGCTCCCGGGCGGCTTGCAGGTACAATCAGACCGTCGGCCGCCGGCGCGTGGTGGCAATCACCATTTCCCTTCTTCCAACCGGGAGGTTGTCCATGACCAAGTGGTTCCCCCTGACGGTGTCCTTGTGCCTGCTCGGGTCGGTGGCGCCAGCCGCACCCCCGGGCCAATTCGTGTTCGTGGACCTCAAGCCCTATGCCAACCAGAAACTCACCGACAACTTCGGCAGCGGGCGTGCGGGCAACAACCTCAAAGTCCTGAGCAAGCGCGGGCAGACCTTCGCGGGGGTCAATTTCAAGATCGGGGAGGGCTGCATCCAACTGGGCAGCAAACTCCTCAGTCAGGAAAAGCCCAACCAGGTGGAGGGCATCAAGGTCGGCCAAGCCTGCGTCAAGGTCCACCTCCTCCACGCGACGGGTTATGGCAACGGCCAGCAGATCGGCGAGGAGGGCAAGGAGGGAGATCCGCTGTTCGTGGCGGACGGGACCAAGATCGCGGAGTACCGAGTCCGCTACGAGGACGGCAGCAGCGTGGCGATTCCCGTCGTGTACGGCCAGGACGTGCGTGACTGGTGGTTCACCGAGAAGGCGAAGGGGGTGACGCGCGGCAAGGTCGCCTGGCAGGGGGAGAATGAGTTGACGAAGGAGTTCGGCTGCCGGGTCCGCCTCTATCTGACCAGTTGGGACAACCCGCACGCGGCCAAGAAGATCGCCAGCATCGACTACGTCAAGACCCAACAGGACTCACCCGCCGCGCCGTTCTGTGTGGCGATTACGCTGCAGACCAAGTAACGCGGAGGACGAGGACGCCGCTGTCGTCGCGTGTAGGAGGACGGCGCGTTCGTGGAGGTGGACCAGGCAGCCTCACTGCGGATCAGAGCAACCGGCGGCGTATCATGGCGGACCCGAGAGCCTTCCTCCTCCCAGTCACGCAGTAGACTCCCCGGAGCCACCAAGGCCGCCTGGATTCTCCGGGCGGCCTTCTGCTTTTCAGGCCTCCGACTTGTTCGCGCTGTCATTGATCGTCTGCGCTGGGGAGCTGCGGCCTCTGGCGCTTCAGGCAGATTGCCCAGCCGCAAAGCGGTTGTTCGGACGTCGAATACTACTCGCGCCAGTGCGAGACAAGTTCCGGAGACCAATAACGCGAAGGCAGCAGCATCATCGCGGGCGTCTCCTCCGGGTTGACAACTACGGGGAAGGACGACCGCCTCAGGTAACCATCAGGCAGATGGCTCGGCTGGATGAAGCAGGTGGCGAGGCACACGGACCGGCCGCCTGTGTACGAGTGCGGCATCTCCCGGCGGAGAACCCGCGCCAGCTCATCCGTCACGGCATCGACGAACCCCTGGAGTTCCCGGTCGGCGCGGGTCGATCCCTTCTGGGCGAAGAGGCCACGAGCCATGCTGGCGAGCAGGGACAGCCGTCCGTCGAAGAACGGGTCGGTGCTATAGATTGCGTTCGCCGGCAGAGTCATTCGGTTCTGGGGCTGGAACAGGATCTGGTTGGCCTGGACGAGGGTTCCCCAATAGACCTGCCCGCGAGCGAGCAAGCGATCCTGGTCCTTCAGTATCCTCAGCAACCCATCGTTGCTGGCGATAAAGACTTTTTCAAGATCCTGGGGTAAGACGAGCCGGTCAGGGCTCAGGGGGGACAGCGACCGTGGCGGCGGCCCGAACGAGTCCCGACAAGCTCGAAGCAGAGCCACCTCGATCTGCCGCTCGGGTTCCAATTCGCCTGCTGCCCGCAGAAAGTCGGCGGCCTGTTTGCCTTTGCGAAAGAAGCCAAACATGGTGAAGATTCCTGATCACGGGGATTCACCCACCAGTCCTCCGAGTTGGAAGGAGATCATCCTCCCGCGCGGGCGTCCCGCGGTCAACTCCCTGATGGTCGAATTTGAGCACTGGAGACGGATTTCGGATGTCGGCCTGGTCGCCGAGGTCAGGTGCAGCAAACGGGCTCGGCGGCTACTTTTTCTTGCGTGTTAGCCTGTGCTCCCCTTTCAACCAGCTGTCCCCGACAGTTAGCGTTAGTTCGTCCTTGTCTACCCGGTAGACCATCTGCCGAGGCAGTTTGGAAGTTTCGACCGAGAGCTTCTCAAGTTCGATCACCCGTTTCTCTCCGACCTCCTTCAACTCGAACCCCATTTGGTTGTGGATATGGGTTTCCCCAAGCCAGTAGGCTTCGATCGACAGATCCGTGCCCTTCACTTTCACCAGCACCCTGATTTTCGCCTTTTCGCCGGTCTGCCAACTTCCCTGGAGGGTCTTTAGGTCATCCTTCAGGGAGCGGTTCTTGTCGCCCGTTTGGCCGGGACTCGCCCACACGGATAGGGCCACAACCGCGAACGCGAACTGAGGCAACGCCCGCATCTAAGCCTCCCTTTGCCGAAGATGTAAGTAGACGACGGAACCGGGTTGTCCGTATCCTCCCGCGCCGCCTAACCCCCGTCAAGAGCCCGACCACCCGAACCAGGATAGGGTGGAGATGGGCCAAGTTATCCCTGTGTGGGCAATCCTGGCCGAGAAGGCAGCCCGACTCTACTGTCGGGCCAACGCGCCCCATCTCAACGAACTGCGAACCTACGTCAAGCGTTTCTGGCGGATGGAGTTACCGCAGAACAAAACCGATTGCGCGAGACTACCCGTTCCGTCCGGGGTTAATAGTTGATGCGGCGGGAAGGATGCTTTCTCCCCATCAAGGGGCCTCCTGCACGTCGCTTGACACAAGGAGAGACTCGTATGCTGTTTCGCAGTGTGTGCGGGCTGGTTGTCGCGTTGACGGCCGGAAGCCTCCTGCTCGCGGAAGAGACCCGCGGCACCATCACCAAGGTCGAGAGCGGCTCGATCACCATCCGGACGGGTGGCGGCTTCGGGAAGAAGAAGACCGAGAGTGAGGAGAAGACCTTCAAGATCTCCAGTGGCATCAAAATCACCAGGACGGTCGGCAAGGACAAGGACAAGGAAGAGGTCAAATTGACCCTCGACGAACTCAGGACCGCGGTCAAGGTGACCAACGTGTTCGTGACGGTCACGCACGAGGGCGAAAACGGCTCCGAGATCAAGGTCGGCGGTGGCTTCGGGGGCGGTTTCGGGAAGAAGAAGAAAAAAGACGACAAGTAACCCAGTGGAGCGAATCGAGCGACGCCCGGCGGGAAAGACCTGCCGGGCGTCGCGTGTTTTCCGGCCGCTCGATTTGCCTCGCCCGCACTCGTGGGGAGTGAGTTGACTCGTCGATGCGTCGGGGAGCCGGAGAAAGGGCGGGAACGTGATGCCGGTTAGTGCCTGAAGGCCGTGCGACCCGCCCGGTTCGACCAAGGTAGCGTCCCGGATGACGTTCGACAACGGCTCCCCGGCTTTCCGATCCGCACGGCAAGATCGTCGCCGCCGTGGAGAATCGGCGGCGGCACGTCGAACCTCTGCCAGCCGCCCCATACAACGTCGGGAGGTTGCAATTTCGTTCCCACGAGGGGGGTCTGCCGGTGCTGTCCGTTCTGGGCGGCGGGTTGCTCTTGGCCGTCGTCCTGGCCGAAGCGTTCGAGGCGCTCGTCCTGCCGCGGCGGGTGACGCGGTCCTACCGCCTGACCCGGCTGTACTACAGGACCGCCTGGGGCATGTGGAAGGCGCTGGGCGCGCTCGTGCCGGCGCGCTGGCGCCAGACCTGGCTGAGCGTGTTCGGCCCGCTCTCGCTTCTTCTGCTGTTCGTCGTGTGGGCGGTCGGCCTGGTAATCGGCTTCGGCCTGCTCCAGCACGCCGTTTCGCCCGCCCTCGCTCTGCCCGACGCGCTCTACCTGAGCGGGGCGACCTTTACCACCCTCGGCTACGGCGACATCACCCCGTCGGGTTACGCTGGCCGTGCGCTGGCCGTGCTGGAGGCCGGGACCGGGTTCGGGTACTTCGCCGTCGTCGTCGGCTACCTCCCGGTTCTCTACCAGGCGTTCAGCCGCCGGGAAACGCTGATCTCGATGCTCGACGCGCGGGCCGGGTCGCCACCGTCGGCCGGCCGGTTGCTCCTGCGGGCCGGTCCGGCGGGGGGCGTGGCCGTGGGCCGCTTTCTGGAGCGCGCGGAGGAGTGGGCGGCGGAGTTGCTGGAGAGCCACCTGTCGTATCCGGTGCTGGGCTATTACCGGTCCCAGCACGACAACCAGTCCTGGCTCGCGGCGCTGGTCTGTACGCTGGACGCGAGCGCCTTGGTGTTGACGGTGGCGGGTGGCACGGACCGGCCGCAGGCGCGGCTCACGTTCGCGATGGCCCGGCACGCCCTGGTGGACTTGGCCCTCGTCCTGCATCGACATCCGGGGGCCGCTGCCGACCGGCTGCCCCCGGAACGACTGAAGGTGCTCTTCGCGGCACTGCGCGCGGCAGGCGTGGAGGTGCGGGACGACGCGGCCGCAATCGCGGCGCTGGCTGAACTAAGGGGACTCTATGAGCCTGCGGCGGCGGCACTGGCCAGGTATTTCGGGTTCGCCCTGCCCGACGTGTGGTTGGAGGAGGAGCGGCCGGACAACTGGCGGACCAGCGCGTGGGCTCGGCCGGCGGCTCCGCTCACCTCCCTCGGCGGCCCCTTGGCCGACGACCACTTCACCTGAGCCGGTGCGGCTAAGAAGCGGTTTCCAAACCCCTCCCCCAACCCCTCCCCGCAACGGAGAGGGGAGAAGAGGGCTTGGGTTTCCTCCCCTCTCCGTTGCGGGGAGGGGTTTGGAAACCACGTCCAACTCGTCCGCTCGTTCGCATGCAGTTCCTCGATTTTCTGCTCGCGATAGGCCGCGAGCGGTTCCTCCTACCTCGCGAGCAGCGTGTCGATGTCGGTGAGGTGCTGAGTGGTGGTGAGCAGCTCGCCACTCACGGCGGCTGAGGCCGCGGGTGGTTGTCTGGCACGGCGAGTTCGATGCGGGCGTACTGCCCCGAGGACAGGGCGGCCTCGCGGAAGCCGGTCAGCGAGATCAGGTGCAGCGTCTTGACCTCCTGTTGCCCCTGCTGCGGCGTCATCTCCCAAAAGCTCCCCGTATACCTGCCCGCCTCACTATCGAAACGGTGCTCCTGGCCGCCGCTGAAGTCGGGCAGCTGCGCCATCACCGGCTTGCCCGGCGGGAAGGTCAGGCGCACCACCAGACACGACACCTCCTGCCGCTTGCCGTCGTGGGTTTCTACCAGGTGTTTCTCGATGGTCAGACTCAGGAGCTGAACCGGGCCGCGCTCCCCCTTGTGCAACTGCACCTCGACGGCGCCGCCCTTGGGCAGAACCTGCAGGTCGCCGCTGAAATGGCTGCCGCGACGCAGCGTGCCGACGATGGTCGGCGGATCCTCGCTCCAGAACGCCTCCGGTATGGGCTGCGCCCGCCGGTCCCACGGCTTGATGACCAGGCCCCAGGCGGGGGCAGTCCAGTCCGTCAGGGAGCGGTAGCGCAGGCTGACCGGCCGGGACTTGGAGTCGCCCTGTGGGCGCACCTGGAACAGGATCAGGCTCGGCGTGACGCGGCCCAGCGTCCGCACGCCGCCAACCTCCCGGTCGCGAACAGCCTCCGCAGTGACCATCAGCTGGAGCGCATCCTCCTGCAACGAGTGCTGGTTCTGGAGGACCTTCAGGAGCCAAGCCCCCGAGCGCGCCTCGCGGAGGGGCTTGTCGCGGAAGTCATTCTGAACCAGGCCGCGCTGCAGCACGAAGCCATCGTCCTTTTCGTCCAGGGTCAGGAGCAGGCGGTCGCCGCGCCGGACCTCGATCTTCTGCCGCAGCCTCTTGGTGGCGTCGATCACCACCCAGTAGTAGCCTGGCGAAAGGGTGATCCAATGGGAATCCTGGCCTACCCGGCTGATGCTCACCCCACCCTTGAGCCCCTTGACCGGCCAGCCATCCATCTCCTCAAGGGTGAAGGACAGGCGTTGCGTAAGCGACTCCCGGAGGTGTTCGATCAGCCGTTTGGGATCGTCAACGAGGTAGAACTTCCCCTTGTTCGGCAGGTTTTCCAGGGGCGTCCTGAACTGCCGGATGGCTTCCGCCTGCTCCCTGGCGGGCAGCTGGAAGCCGACCACACGGACGGCGATGTTGTCCCTGGCGAAGGCCTGGGCGAGAAAAGCCGGGATGGTCAGTTTCCCCCCCGGGTTGTACACGGGGTCGCCGTTCCACCTGCCACCCGGCTGCGCCTCGAAGCGGTTATCCATGCCATCGGTCAGGACCACCAGCGTCTTGAAGCTGTGTTGGTCCGTGAAGTCCTTGCGCGCTTCCATCAGGCTACGCACAATGGGCGTCTCATTATAAGGAACCAACATGGCGATCCGGCGCTTGACGAGGGCCAGATTCGCAGGTGTCGGGTCCCAGTTCCTGGCGAGGTGTACGCGCTGGATGGTCTGCTCCGCGTCATGATTCTGCATGGACCGCCCGGTATCGATATCGAACCGGTGCGAGAAGGCCCAGACGCTGACCTGCGTGTCCTTCGGGATTCCGGCCAGCACCACCAGCAGGGCGCGCGTAGCCTCATCGAAGCGCGTCTGGCCCCCGGGCAACTTGCCCATCATGCTCCCGGAGCAGTCCAGGACCAGGACCACCGCCCGGCTGCCCTCGGCATACCTGGCGTGGGCCTTGGGCGACGCCTGGACTGCCAGCCGACCCACGGCAGGCATCCCAGGCAGGGAAAACTGAATATCCGGCAAAAAGGGCGGCCCCGAGGTGCGG
>DASPXY010000997.1:0-2285 GCA_035637055.1 Gemmataceae bacterium
CGGACGAACTGGGCCAGGTGCAACCGTCGCGAGCCCAGGTCGCCGCGCACTGGAAGGTGCCGCTGGATCCGTCATACAACCCACCGGGACTGGACAACACCATTCAGCCGTGGAGGATCGCCCGCGATGGGAGCGTGACCAATGGGAATGCTTAGGCTTCTCGCGTTTGTGTTGCTCCTGGGCGTCTCCGCGCTTGCGCAGTCGCCCACGTATGGTGTGGGACGCACGCCGACCGCGGAGGAAATCCGTGCCTGGGATATCTCCATCGGTCCGACCGGAGCGGAACTCCCGCCGGGGCACGGAACCGCCAAAGAGGGCGCGCAACTCTATGTGTCGAAGGGATGCGCAGTCTGCCACGGGAAGACGGGGATCGAGGGCGCGGCTCCCATGTTGAAGGGCAAACCAGCTGGCCCAGATGTTGAAACCTGGGACCGAGGGCGGGTACTGCCGGTCCGCGCGCCGTTCGCGACGACGGTCTGGGATTTCATCAATCGCGGCATGCCTCTCAATAAAGAGGGGACGCTCACCCCCGACGAGGTCTACGCGCTGACGGCCTTTCTTCTCTACATCAACGATGTGATCCCGGAGGACCAGGTACTCGACGCCCAGAGTCTGCCAAAGGTCAAGATGCCAATTGGTGATAAATACGCTTCTCTCCCTGATTGGAAGCCCAAGACGCGAAGGCTGAAAGACTACCCCTACTAGATCCAGATCGCTCATGAAACACACGCTCACAGTCGTCTCATTCCTCTTGCTGGGGGCGGTAGCGGCCGGAGGTCAGAAACTGGAGAAGATCAATCCGCCGACGCTCTCGAAGCCCGCTCCTGGGACGTATACCCACGTCGTCAAGGCCGGAAAGCTTTTGTTCATCGCGGGTCAAACTGGAGTCGACGCGACAGGCAAGGTCGCGGGGCCCGGGATGAAAGAGCAACTGGAGCAGGTGATGATCAACCTGCTTGCAGCGCTGAAATCCCAGGGTGCCGACTTCAGTCACGTGGCGAAGACGACGACGTTCGTCACCAGCATTTCGGAGTTTCGCAGTCCCGAGGTAGCTGCCGTGAGAGCCAAATATCTGGGCGCGACTCCGCCAGCCAACACTCTGGTGCAGATTCAGCAACTGGCCGATCCTGCCTACAAGGTCGAGATCGAGGCGATCGCCGTTCTGCCGTAGCAGGGCGTCGTCAGGCCCATCGTCCGCGAACGCGCCGCCACCTCCCGGGTCGGCAGTTCGAACGCGGGGCGCACGAGCCGCTACGCGCCGGGCGCTCGGTACCGGACTTGCTCGGCCTTGCGCAGGGCGTACATCGTTTCGTCGACGGTCAGAAGGACTGTCGTTTCGAACGAGCTCAGCGCACCGCCGCCACTAATCGCCAGCGCAACTGCCGCCATGGACACGTTGTCGGGAGCTTCCCACCGACCGACTCGATGTACGACTGAGCGGCCTTTCGGCGGTCTTCTGGGTTGCCGATCAGCCTAGCCCAAGTCTCCGGCGTGTAGCTGAACCTCGATAGATAGAGCGGCATCGTTTCTCCCTCTCGTTCGCCGATTCGCGCGAGGCGCCGTTAGGCGGGTCCAAGCTATTTACCCTGTGGAGCCCTTCACCGAACCACCAGGGGCTGAGGCGGCGCCGAAGACTCCTCCTATTTCTTAGCAGGAGTCGGCAGTGTGTTGATGCCGTATTGATTGCCGTCCTGGCAGATGTATTCCATCACCTCGTCACCGATCGTCGTCGTCGCATTGATGGTCACGACAAACGGCTTGGAGTACATGGTGGGGTCGTCGATGGTCACCTTGAGCTCGAGGCGACCCTTATCGAGCCGTGTGTAACGCTCGACGGTGTGCAGTTGCTCGCTGTGCGGCGTGCCGCGACCGTCGTACCACGACTTGTCGTTGAAGCCCACCGTGTCGATGACGAGCGTGTCCTTTTCCCACCAGCCGATCGAGTGGCCGTACCAGGTCGGATCGAGGTAGTCCGGGTGCTTGCGCCCATCCATGAAAATTTGCCGGAAGCTGTGGATGTTGCCCTCGTAGACGATGACCAGGTGCGTGGCAGCCCTGCTCGTGTAGTTCTGAAAGAACCGAAACGGGAACGGCGTCGTCCGCGGAACGACATCAGGCATGCAGTAGTTGTGCGGATCCTGGGTCACGTCGCGCGCGGCCATGATCTGTTTCGCCGCCGGCAGCATCAGCGCATCGAACTCTTTGAAGTTGCCGCCGGTGGCGAGCCAGGCGACATCGCCGAGGTCTGGCTGGCCGCTCGGCAGCCTCGGCGCCGGTCCTTTCGG
>DASPXY010000998.1:0-5196 GCA_035637055.1 Gemmataceae bacterium
GGGGTTGTCATGATTGAATTCAATTCCGCTGGTTTCACTGTTCCAAGATGTTGCATACAAACATAGGACTGCGGCCCAACCGCTCGGCTTGCATTCAGGCGGGGGATCAAGCTTGTGGCTAGTTCTTCTTCTCGTCCTTCAACTCCACGATTCGGATGTTGCGGAAACTCAGGTCCGTCGTCGGATCGTGGCCCTGCAAACTGATGTGCCCAGCGTTCAGGCAGCAACCCTTGCGGGCGTTGTCGTCGAGCGGCCGGTCGTCGGTCCAGTCCACCACCTGAATGCCGTTCACCCACGTCGAGAGGTGCTTGCCGTCCGCGACCACCGTCATCGTGAACCACTCGTGATCGTTCGGCACGACCATCCGCGCCGGCACCCGGCGATAGATCGCCCCGGTCCCGAAATCGGTGGGCTTGGTCCGATCGTCGCCCTTGTAGCCGTTCTGAATCTGCGCCTCGTAACCGTTCTGATACTCGCCGGCGCGGCAGCGGAAGAAAACCCCGCTGTTGAGGTGCTTGCCGTTGCTGATGCACTCCAGCTGCAGCACAAAGTTGTCCCACTTGCCGTCGGTCTGCAGGTCGCCGGGGCCATTTTTGACGTTCAGCTCACCTTTCGCGTTGACGGTGAACTTCGACTTCTTGCCGGAAAACTCCTTCCAGCCCGTCAGGTTCTTGCCATTGAAGATCGATTTCATCTCCGTCGGCCGGAGCTTGACATTGCGCAGCCGCAATTTCGTGCCGCCGGGGGCCTCGAAGCGCAGCGACGCCGACCCACTGACGCCATCGACCGAACTGTTGTTGTTGCTCGTGTTGTTCCCCGAGGCGGAGACGAACGTGATGGTGCTGGTCTCTTTTTTCTGCGTGGGGTCGAAGTCCACGCGCACCGTCAAGGTGTCCCAACCGGTGGCCCCCTCCACCCGCGGTATGACCTGCGGCGTCGAGGCGAAGCCGCGCTTGATCACGACGCGAGCCTGTTCGGCGCCCTCGCAGCGGCACTCGGCACGCATCTCGAAACTGCTGAAGCGCGTCGTCAGCGCGCCGGCGGTGATACGCTTGCCGCCGAACGCCAGGGCGCCCTTCTCGACGGCCCCCTCGCCGTCAACGCTCCAGCCGAACGTGGTCTTGCCGTCGAAGAGTAGCAGCCAACCCTCGGCGACCTCTGCGGGCGTGAGGGTATTCGCCTTGGCGTCGCCGGCGCGGGTGGCCGCCGGCAGCAGGCACAGGACGGTCGCACAGATGAGGCATCGCATGGTGACAGATCCTCCGGGAGAAACGGAAACGCGCTTGGTGGCCGTGCAGCATTATAAGCCCCTGGCCTGCCCGTTTCATCGTGTGCCGACCGCTCCCGAGAGCGGTTCCTAGTTGGCTGGCGCACAGTGTAGCCCTCTCGCTCCGCGAGAGGGAGGCTCCTCTCGCGGAGCGAGAGGGCTACATAATAGTGAACCGCTCCTCAGGTTACCGTCACGCTGCCCGCCATGCCGCACCCGTGGAGGAGACAGTGGTAATGGAACGTCCCCGGGTTGTTGAATTTGTACTCGAATGCCATGTCCGGCTCGAGCGGGTACGAGGTGAAGTCTTCCGGGGAGGCGGGCTGACACCCGTGCGTCCCCGGATTGGCAATCACCGAGTGCAGGATACGCTCCTTGTTGATCCAGCGCACGCTCTGCCCGGCTCGGATGGTCACCTCACGGGGGCTGAAAGCCATGTTGAGGATGGCGACCTCGACCGGCGCCTCGCCCCCAGTTCCTCCCTGAGTCCCCCGCGCAGCTTCTTTCGCCTTCGGATCCGGATTCATACATAGTCCCCTTTGAAGCTCGAAGAAGTGGTTTGGGCTGTTCCCGAAACTGCTGTCTCTGTCACGTTACGGGCGGTCGTTCTGGCGGCAAGGCCCACAGGACGGTCATGTACCAGCGGCCCTGAAAGGCGACCTTCTCGTATCCCGGCAGGCTGGCGCCGAGGTTCGCGAAGTTGAAGGCGTTCCCTGCCAGAAAGATGTAGCGTGCTCCGGTTTCGCGGAGGCGCCGCCGCCAGTTGTCCGCCGTGTGGTAGACGGACTGGGCGGCGCCCCCGGACCGGATGTTGTACCCTTCGTTCTCCTCCCCCCACAGATGATGGGTGATGACGACGTCGTGGGCGTCGTGCTCGGCAAGGAAGTCGCGCGGTGGGCTGCGGTTGAGGTCGATGCAATGCTGGTCCAGTTCGCCGCGCTGCTCCTGGGCGTGGAGCAGGTCGAAGAAAGGCGCATCGTTGTCCTGGAGCCACCGGCAGACGTCCAGCCAGCGCGCGCGGTCGTCCTCGGCGTCGATGTGTCCGACGTGGGCAACACGGAGAGGGTTCATGAGTCATCCTCCGGGAGGGTGTTCCCGCTTGCGGGTTAGCACTCGCCGCGCTAACCCGCAAGCGGGAACACCGGCCGCATCACGGAGCGGCGTAGGTGTAGCCCGAGGTCTTGACGTCGCGGAACTGATCCTCGCGGTTGGGCGGGGGAAGCCGGTACATGACTTCATCGCCCGGTTCGTTGAAGAAGAGACTCCCACGCCCGTCCGGCTTCCCTGGTTTCCGCACCGAGAAATCCGGGTTCACGCCGGGATGACTCGCCTGCCAGAGCGACCAGAGGCGGTCCACCTCCCCGTGGTGCGTCCAGAAGATCGGGTCGGCGGGAGAAATGGAGATGTTCGCCATGGTCGATCCCGGCCCGAACCAGTCATGAATGCGGTTGTGGGGCTCATCCTCCAGATCGCGGGTGAACTCCAGGAAAGTAGCCAGGGCGAGGATGTTGCCCACGCCCCCCGCGATCCGGGTCAACTCTTGTTTGGTGCCGTGACTGCGCGTCACCGTGACGGTTTGGGCGGCCAGGGTGCCGGAGGCAGGCAAATTGATCGTCATGCCGACGAAGGCGTCGAGCCAGAGGGGGTAGGGTGCCGGGTCGCTGTTCTGCCAGTGCCAGTAGGGGACGAAGGCCGCCGGATCGACCTTCTGCATCTCCTTTTCGAGAACGCGGACGAAAACGCGGTGCCACGGCAGGAACCGCATGCGGCCCTGCGGCATGCCGCCGTTCATGGCATGCATGTTGAACAGCATGTTCCGATGATTGTTCACCACCGTGCCGTAGACGCTGGTGGCCGGATCGTTCAGTTTCGTGATCACGTCGATGTAACGCTGCTGTTCCGTCGGGTTCATGTTGAACACACTCTGGCGCACGGTGATCGCAGGTTGGGGGCCCGGTCCGGGGGTCGGTGCTGGAAACAATTGATCCAGCCGGCCCAGGGTGTCTGTCCCTGCGCGCCCGTCCCACCCCCCGGACGGGAATTTCTGGTCCATCTGGAATTTCCGAACCGTGGCCACGGTTTCGTCGCCGTAGATGCCGTCGGGGCTGCCGTTGGCGAAAGTGACCGGCATTTTGTACTTGAGATCCTTGAGCGCTTGCTGGAGGATCCGGGTCGCCTCTTGATCGGGCTCCCCTTTCCTCATGGGCGGGCTATTGGTGGCTGCGGCTTGAAGCCGCGCGTTGCCTGCAAACCGTGGTGACGTGAGCGCCATCGTTGTGTTACCTCGAAGACCCCTCCCCCCAACCCCCTCCCCCACAGGGAGAGGGGGAGAAGAAGAAACGCCGGACTGCTTGCTCCCCCTCTCCGTTGCGGGGAGGGGGTTGGGGGGGAGGGGTTTTGTTAGTGCCTTTTACAGTTTCTGGTTGGCCTTGATGTCCCAACCCATCTCGCCGCCCGGCTTGCCGCCGCCCTTCTCATCCTGTTCGAGATACTCGACGTGGAACTTGGCGAAATTGATCGTGATGGCCTCTTTGAGGCGGTCGCCGCCGCCGTGGCCGGCCTCCTTCACGGCGGCAATGAAGACGTCCGTGAGCTTGATCTTGAGATACTCCAGCGGCTTCTCGCCGGCCTTGCGGACGGTGATCAACCCCTCGGCGATGTGCTTGCCGTTGCAGCAGTGCAGCATCAGCGCCGTCGAGGACTTATCCAGATACTTGTTGATGGTGATATCGGAGACGCTCACCTTGCCGGCGCCGTGGCCGCCGCCGGTATGGCCTGCCGCCGTCTGGCTCGCGTTCCAGTTGAAGAACTCGATGTCAATCTCGCCCTTGTGCTTGTGGTCCTTCGACTCACCCTCGATTCCGCTCAGTTTCAAAAACATGTCACCGACCATGGGCACCTCTTCTGGGATAGGGACGATGCGAAGCCAGCTTCAAGGTTATGCACCTTTCCCACCGACCCCGGACATCATCGTCGCCCGACAAGCCGCTCGAAGTGAAAGGTAGGCCCTGACAGCCGAGGGCTGGCAGTCTCCGGCACGCCTATAATACCACCGTTCCGACCCGATAACGAGGAACTTTCCCCATGACCGAACCGCACGCCGCACAGGATCGCTGGGAGACCGCCAATCTCCATGTTTACTGGCAAGGTGAAGAGCGGACCTTCCCGGTGCCGTTCCGGCCGGAGGAAGCGACGCTGCTCGACTTGCTGCCGGCGGCGCGGGAATTGACGGGTCAGGCCACGGCGGCGGCGATCGAAGGCGCCCGCGCAGCTGGCCGGGAGGTGAGCTGTCGCGCCGGCTGCGGGGCTTGCTGCCGTCAGTTGGTGGCGATTTCCGTCGTCGAGGCGGGAGCGCTCGCCGAGGTGGTGGCGTCCATGCCGCCCGAGCGCCAGGCTATCATCCGCGCCCGCTTTGCTGACGCGGCGCGTCGTCTGGAAGCGGCCGGGCTGCTGGACCCCAACGCGCCGCGGGGGGATCGGACCGTGCAGGCGCGCGACCTGGGCAGTCGCGACCTTACCCTCCGCGAACTGGGGCAACGCTACTTCGCGCTGGAGATCGCTTGTCCCCTTCTGGAAGATGAGTCGTGCGGCATCCACCCCGAGCGACCGCTGGTCTGTCGCGAGCACCACGTCACCACGCCGGCGGAGAACTGCGCGCGTCTGTATCAAGTGAGTGTGGACCGGTTGGAACCGCCGGTACGTGTCGGCGAGGCCCTCACCCGCGCTGCCGATCGCGTCGCCGGCGTCGGTCCGTGGATGATCCCACTGGTGTTGTCGCTGGAGTGGGCGGAGGCCCATCTTGCCGAACTCCGCCGGCCGCACGATGGTCTGCCGCTGCTTCGGACCTTGATGGCCGAAATCGATCGCGACTGTGAGCGGCCCTTTGATCGACGCGAGTCCTGAAGGATGAAGGCGGAAGGATGAAGGAT
>DASPXY010000999.1:0-8246 GCA_035637055.1 Gemmataceae bacterium
TTGGAGGAAGCGGACGATTTTGACAAGGAGGTCGAACTGCTCGGTGAGAGCAAGAAGTTCCGCCGCTTTCTCAACAAGCGCTCGAAGGAGGCTTCGACAACTTCCTTGGAGGACTACCGCCGTTCGCTTGATTGACTGCCCGGAGCGACAAGGGGAACTTGAGGCGCCCGTTGTGGTCTGGTTTCCCGACCAGGCCACTCCCGCCGACCGCAGGGCTCCCCGAACCTGCCAAAGCGCCACTTCGCCAGAACTGTAAGCGGGACATCAACGACCTCTTTCCCCTCCGACGCAGCATCGGCGGCCTGACCTCGCAGCATTCGACTTGGCGTTTCCGCAGCCGGGTGCTATCGCGTCTGCCGGTGAGCGGCCAGGAGGCTCGGACCGGGCGATCCGGGGCGGGAGTGGAACAACAACGGCGTCAACTGCACGGCATCGAACCGCAACAGGAACGAGCCGGACAACGCGAACAACGACGTGGGCTTCCGCCTCCTCGCAGCTCCGTCTGGGGACAAGTAAAGCAGGTCCGGCCTCACGGAGCCTTTCGCGCAGACACCTTGGGACACCATCAGGACACCTGCCAGAACAGAGTATGATCCCTGGCCACAACCTGGGGAGCCGCGCCGATGCTCAGGTGCTCTGACGGTCCTTGGCGTGCGCGACCAACCCCGCCACGCGCGTGTACCAGTCACCTGCCTCACGCACCCAGCGTTCGCGGAAAACGTGGAAGGCGTGTCTCTGGTCTTGCCAGAAAATGTACACATAGGCGAACGGCCGCGGATCGCGCTTGTTCTTGGCGGTGTCAAGATACAGGTTTATGTCAATATGCCAGATCTTGATTGTGCCATAAACAGCTGCGAACTCCGATAAAGATTGCGCATAAGGCGCGGAAAGCACCTTCTTCCCCTGGCGCAATTGAGGATCGAGATACTCGTAACACTGCTCCCAGTCTGCCCGCTGGAAGTGTTTGTAGAACCTCTTGATCCGCTCCCTCAGCGCTGCCTTTTGCGCCCCCTGGTGTTCCTTGATTGCATCTTGGTTCATGGCTCAGGCGTCTCCTGAAGAGCGGTGCGGGTTGAACCATTTCCCTGTCGCCGGGTCGCGATCCGCACTGATCTTGACGTTCGTGCAGGAAGGCTGGTGGTAGGTAAAATACCACCGCTTCCATCCCTTTTTGTGGTTCGGCGGGCCCTTCGTTGGCCCGTTTTCTTCCTGCTTGACTTCATCCCATTCCCAGGCCCCGTCTTCCTCCGGCAATCCCTCCCACGGCTCATCCCAGAGTTCGTGAATGTCCATATCAAAGTCGCTCATCGCGCGTGAATCCACGATGGTCGGTGCAGACTCCGTGATTGAGAGTATAGGCGTCTCTTCCGACCACCGCAATCGTTTGGGTACATTCTCCCCTGACTGTTGGCCCGTTGTGGCAGGGTCTCCTCGTTGTGGCGTGGTCAGGGGACGATGCCACAACGGGGGGAGCGAGCGATAAAGGGGAGCGAGAAAGGGAGCGAGAAAAAAGGCTCGGGACTCGAAGTGACATACCCATGTCACTTCGAGTCCCGACCGCTTCCCCGCACCCTTTCCACACCGACCTCTTTCGCCAACCTCTGAACCGGGGCACCCTCGCTACTCTCGGCGAGACGGCAGTATACCCCCTGCCAAGGTGGCACGCTGGTCGGAATGCGCTGACGTAAGTGGATTGCTGCGAATAGGTTCTGCTAGAAAACCAGCGTGCCAGAATCAACTGGTTCTGGCACGCTGGTCCGCAGAGGAGAGTAAAGGGACGCGGGCTGACGATCAGAAGACGATCTGCAACTCGACCATCGGCCCGTGGTAGAAGATCGACCCGTTGGGGCTGTTCTGCCCCTGGGGATTGCCGAGGTTGAAATCGACTTGCTGGTGCGCCTCCGGCACGTTGACCAGCCACAGGAGCTGGTAGCCAGCCCGAAGACGGATCCGCTCGGCGACTCGCAGCGTTCCCCAGGCGGTGAAGTCGTACAGATGGCTGAACTGCGTGCCGCTGGTGTGGGTGTCGAAGGCGACGAGGCCATCGCCGCGCTCCAGACGAATGTTCCGCTGCAGGAAGTTCGCGCCCCAGGCCCCCTTGCCCGTGCAGCCGACCGAACACCACGACAGCAGCGGACACTCCCACTCGAAACCGAGTTGCCCCAGCGCCATCCGGCTGTGTTCCTGGATCGAGTATGTCGCAATCTGGGTGAGGTTCGTCGGCTGCGCTACCAGGCTATCGTCGTCGGTGTAGATGCTAAAGCGCTCCGTCAGATCGACGTAGCGGAGGCCGATCAGCCACTCGAAGCCGCGGCAGTAAACGTGGCGATAGTTCGCCTCGACGCTGCCCAGGGCCGTCGTCGAGGAGGCGGCAGCCTGGTCGGCCTGGAGCCAGAGGAAGTTGTCGCCCTGGAAGCCCAGCGGTGTCGGAAAGGCGTTGAAGGGCAGGTCGAGTTGCCCCGGCAGCCGGACCGCTTGCGAGGATTCGGTCTGGGACAGGTAGAAGCCGGTAAGCTCGAAGGCGTTGTATCCTTCGCGCCAGCCGATGCTGGCGCGGACGCCCTGGTTCCAGTTCATCGAGATGTCGTTGAAGTTGAGCAAGGTGGGCGAGCCAGGCGGGGGCTGGAAGCCCGTGTCCACGTTAAAGGGAATGCCGGGGAAGTTCGAGCCTGGATCGCGCACCGCGATGACCCCATTGCCCAGCCTCTCGCGCTGCATCATCATCCAGCCGACGCTTACATAGCAGCCGTCGTTGACGCAGGGGTTCTCCGGTTCATCAGTACCGAAGGCGTTCGCGCTGCCGTCGTTGGGCAGGGAGAACGGCGACGGATCGGGCTTCTTGCCGCCGGGCGGACAGAACTGCGGCCCTTCCATTGGCACCGGTTCGTTCGCGAAAGTCGGTTGGTACATCGGGCCGGGAGCGCCCATCGGCGGACCCATCGGCCCAGGCGCGCCCATCGGCGGCGGGCCCTGGCCGGGGAGGCCCATCGGCGGCGGGAATGGCCCCTGGGCAGACGCCCTTCCGGTCAGGCTCAGGGTTACCAGCGCCGCCCCCATCCACCATCTTCTCATGGTCGTCTCCCAACTGCTGGAGAGTGATGCGTCGCAAGTGATGTGTAGCGAGTGGCAAGAAACTCGACTCTTCCCACTTACTCCTTGTCACTTTCCCCGCCTCACTCAGCACCCCCATCCGGGCGGACACGCTGCCGCTCGCGCTCGCTCTCTGGGGAGAAAATCGGCCATGCAACCGCTAACCTTGAACTTTTCACTACGCTCAGAACAATCGCTACAACCGGCACGACCTGCCGAGGGGACCGTGACGCATGGGAAGAGTCGCGCTTCTTTCCCGCGCAGCGCTTTCGACGCAGCGCTTGTCGCTCCCTTTTCGGGGTTTCGCAGCAACCGGCAGGGGGTATCATTTGAGAAGGATGAAGGCGGAAGGATGAAGGATGAGGAGGAACGGTTCTGCTTCATCCTTCATCCTTCCGCCTTCATCCTTCGGAAGGAGTCATTCATGCACAAGTTCAGTGCGGCCTTTTTGGGGCTGCTGCTGTTGACGAGTTCTGCACGGCCGGCCGGCGAGGCCACGGGGAAAGTGGTGCTGGATCTCTGGGATGCCGCCTTTCTCCAGGGCGCCAGGACCGGCTTCGTCCGCACCACGGTCCGCGAGTACGACCTCCCCGGCGGCAAGATCTTTCGCGCCAGCGTCGAGTTGAACCTGACCCTCAAGCGCTTCAAGGACACCATCCAACTCAAGGCGATCACCGGCACCGACGAAACGCCCGACGGCAAGGTCGTCGGCGTGTTCATGCGGCAGCAACTCGGCCCGAGCAAGACGCTCGTGGTGACCGGCAAGGTCGAGGGCAAGCAGCTGATCCTGATGCTCGACGGCAAACATCCGATGCAGCCGGCGCCCTGGGACGATCGCGTCGTCGGCCTGTATCGGCAGCAGCGAATGTTCCAGGAGCGCAAGGTCAAACCGGGCGACCGCTTCGCCTATCCCAGTTTCGAGCCGACCGTGAACCTCGTGGTCACCACGAACGTCCAGGTCAAGGATTACGAAGAGGTGGACGTGCTCGGCGGTAAGAAAAAGAAACGCCTGCTGCGCGTCGAGGCAACACCTGACAAGATCGAAAATGTCCAGTTACCGACGCTGACCGCCTGGCTCGGCGACGACCTGACAGTGCAGCGCAGCCGCGTCGAGGTGCCGGGCTTGGGCCAGTTGACGCTCTACCGCGGAACGCGCGAACAGGCCCTGACGCCCGCCGAACTGGCCAAACTGGACGACGTCGGCCTCAGCCAACTGGTGAACCTGAACAAGCGCTTGCCGCAAGACCTCAATACCGCCCGCGCCGTTTACCGCATCCGGATCAAGGGCGAGGAAGACGTCGCGACGACCTTCGCCCGCGACGAACGGCAGGTGGTGAAGAACGTCAAGGGGGACACCTGCGAGATTCATGTCCGCGCCAGCCGCGGGCCGAAAGAAGAATCCGGGCCGGCGAAAGTCGGGGCCGAGTTTACGCAGAGTTCCTATTTTATCACGAGCGACGACTCGAAGGTGAAGGAGCACGCGCGCCGTGCGGTGGGTTCAGAACGCGACGCATGGAAGAAAGCGCTGCGGATCGAGAAGTGGGTTCACGAGCACATGAAGGCGACAAACGTCGAGGCGCTGGCGACGGCCGACCATGTGGCGCGCACGCTGGAAGGCGACTGCACGGAATACGCCATGTTGACCGCCGCCATGTGCCGGGCCGAAGGCGTGCCGTCACGAACGGCGATTGGCCTGGTTTATGCAGTGGTGAAGGGGCGGCCGGTGATGGCGTTCCACATGTGGACCGAGGTGCTTGTCCGTGGACAGTGGATTCCCCTCGATGCGACGCTCGGTCGTGGGCACGTCGGCGCCTCGCACCTGAAAATTACCGACGCGAGCTGGCACAACCGGCGCGACCTGGCGCCGCTGTTGCCCGTGGTGCGCGTCCTCGGCAAGATGTCCATCGAGGTTCTGGAAAGTCAATAAATGGTGGGTGGTGGATGGTGGATGGTGGATGGTGCAGAGGAACCTTTTCTCTGCACCATCCACCATCCACCATCCACCATCCACCACCCACCATCCACCACCCACCACTCGGGACGGCATGAGGTTCGCAATCTCTCTTTCCCTGCGACGAACAAAATGGCGTAACAATCGGATAGTCCGCCGCCGCCCAACCGTCTATACTAGGTCGGGGTTGATTGGGCGCCCGCAGGAGCGCAAGTCAACCAGCCCTGCAGCGTTTTCCAGGTGGTGGCCTTTCGCGACGAACCGCGTCGCCCCACCTCAAGGATGTCCGGATCGGTGAGTCGTCTCGAGGACCGAATAACCGCCACTCGCGCTCTTGACCGGCTTTCCCTCCCTTTTTCGCCAGTCCGCCGTCTGAGAATCGTCATGGGAAAAAAGCATGAAGACGGGAAATTTCTAGGCGCAGTTTCGCGTACCGCACAAGATAATAGCAGCCTGTAACTGAGGGGAACGCTTCGCCCCCGGTTCGGGGTGGACCTGCCCTGATCCAGGAATCGGGGTCAGGAGTCAGGGGTCAGGCGTCAGGGGTCAGGAAAGACGGGAAAGCCGTTTACCTTCCCTGACTCCTGACCCCTGACCCCTGACTCCTGACTCCTGACCCCTGACCCCTGCTGAAGACTGAGGATACTCAATGACCCAAGGGGAACGGCAAGCCTCGGGAGGCCTGTCCGCCACGGTATCGGCCCCCCCTCTGCACGGCGGCCCCGCCGCACCATCCGCGCCGTCACGCCCTGGACCACTCTCAGAGCCGAGTCCGCCCCGGGCCTCGCTCTGGGAAGACGTGTTCCGTGGCGTCTCGCCTGCACAGCAGTCGGAACTCCTCTCGTTGGCGAGTCGGCAAGGGCTGCTCTACGCGCACCAACTGCCCCGCGGCGGCAACGGTACCCGCCCCCCGACGGCCGCCGAGGACGCCCGCGGCCTGCAACTGCTCTCGCGCTTGCTCCAGGGCCAGATCGCCGACCTCGAACCTGTTCGCGCCGACTCCGTCGACGTGTTCGATTCCGACCTCGACGCCCGCCAACGGGACGCCGTCGCCCGCGCCCTCGCCAGTCCTGATGTCTGTCTGATCCAGGGGTTGCCCGGCACGGGCAAGTCGCGCGTCGTCGCCGAACTCGTCACCCGGGCGGCCGCACGCGGCGATCGTGTGCTCCTCGCCGCCAGCGGCGCGGCGGCGATCGATCGCGTCCTCGAACTGGTCGCGGGGCGCGACGTTCTTTGTCCCATCCGCTGCCTGGGCCAAGGTGAACGGCCCGAAGGACTGCTCCCTGCTGCCCGAGCTGTCACCTTTACCGAGCGCGTTCGTACCTTGAAGGAGAACGCCCTCACAGCGGCCGTGCGCACCCGTGAACAGGCCGAGCAGCGCTGCCAGCACCTGTGCCTGGAGGAAGCGCTCTGGCCGCGCCTCGTCGAGAGCGCGCGCCAACACCAGCAGCTGCTTGAGGAAACCCGGGGGCTGCAGGTTCGCCGGGAGCAAGTTCCCGCCGAGTTGGAGCAGGTCGCGCTGCGCTGCGACCAGGCGTCCGCGGAGGCCGCCCCGCAGGACGACCCCTTTGCCGTCGCCGCGCTCGAATCTGCCCGCCAGCATCGTGAGGCCCTCACCCGGCTTGAGGCCGCCCACGCCGACGCCCAGCGACAGCACGCCGAACGCAAGCAAGCCCTCGACGCCCTGTCAGCGCAAATGGCCGGTCTCGTGCCCCTCGCGGATGCCAAGACCAGCGGCCGTTGGTGGTCGCCGAGCTGGTGGCGCGCGACGTTCAAGGGCGACGTGCCGACCAAGCTCGCGGCCTTGCGCACCGAACACGAAACCGCCCAGGGCGCCCTCACTGCCCTGGAGCAACAACTCGAAGAGATCACCCGCCAGCGTCAGGCTGCGGAAGAAGATTACCAGAAAGAGCGTCGCCAGCGCCTCACCGACGAAACGGCCCGGCGCCAGGCCGCCCTCGACGAACAACTCGTCGCCCTGGTCGCGCGGACCAGCGCTCTCGAAGCCGACTGGCAGAAAGAATGCGCCGTTCTGGAGCTGGAGAAACTCCGTCCCGCCGCCCTGACCGACGAAGCGGTTGGCGTCGCCCGGGAGTTGTGGAAAGCCCAGCAACAGGAAGACGACCAGCGCTGCACATTCGCGCGCCAGTGGGCCACCTATCTCGAAGAGTCGGCGGATAGCCTGACGGCCCGCCTACCGGGCTATGCCAACCTGGTCGCGACAACGCTGGCGGTCTTGCCCCAGGACGTCCATTTCGGGGACGCTGCCGCAACAGGCGGTCAGTTCGACCTGTTGGTGCTGGAGGAAGCCGAGACGGTCACCGAAGCGGAGTTGCTCCGGCTTGCGCGTCGAGCCCGCCGCTGGGTTCTGGTTGGGGAGCCCGGTCCGTTCGCCTCGTCGGACCATCGGGGCGAAGCTCCGCGCAACTCCGCGACAGGCCATCACCCGCGCAGCCGTGCCAAGCCGCCTTCCTCGTCACTAGCGCGGGCGAACGTCTTCCATCGGCTGTGGCAGACACTCCACTGCGACCCGACGCGGTTGCCCTACACCTGGGTCCAGGAGCAAGATCGTCTGTGCTGCCGGCTGCGGCAACTGGCCCCCGAGCAGCGACAGTGGCTGGAGAGCGAATATGTCGCGGACTTTCCAGAGGTCGAATTACGCATTCTGGCGCTGCCGCGCGTTCGGCCGCTGCTTGCGGAAGTGATTTTCCCGCCGTCGATGACGATCGAGCAAGCGAAGGGGTACATCTACCAGGAACTGCAGGAGTTGCCCGTCCAGGCCGCCGAGCGCTGTCTGCGCTGGACCGACGAGCCCGACCTTCTGGCGCTCTGCCTGTGTTCCGGGGAGAGCGGACAGGAGGCGGCCGTCGCGCTGGAGCCGGGAGTGCGCGAACTGGTCGCGACCGCGGTCGAAGGGTGGGACGGTCAGGAGACTGTGCCCCAAAAGGGGCAGGACACCGTGCCCCAACAAGCGCGCTGGTATACCCGCCGGGTGGAGTTCGAGCGCGCCGCCGGTTGGACGCGCCACCGCGCCGAGGAGTGGCTGCAGACTCACCTCAGTCTGCGCGATCTTGGCCGCACTGCCTTGCTTGAAACGCCCTACCGGATGACGCCGGATCTCGCCGCCATCCTGTCCGAGCTGCTGTTCGAGGGCGCCTATCGGCTGCCGCCTGCCGCAGCGTGTCCGGGCGAAAGCCCTCCCTGC
>DASPXY010001000.1:0-4551 GCA_035637055.1 Gemmataceae bacterium
GGCGCGCAGGGCTACGCGCAAGGCAACGGTGTGGAGCCACCCGCCCACCGACCGGCAGAGGGCAGCGGACGCGGCCTTGCGTGCCAGCACCAGGAAACTCGCCTGAAAAGCGTCCTCGGCGGCATGAGCATCGCCAAGCACGCGCCGGCAGACGCTGAGCACCATCGGCCCGTGCCGGCGGACCAGTAACTCGAAGGCGGCCTCATCGCGCGTGGCAACGAAGCGATCCAGCAACCGGGCGTCGGGCAGCGGGACACCGTCCGTGGGCGCGGCCGCCCGGCGGAGATAGCAGATCAGGTTGCGGATGCGGCTGCCAGTCATGTCAAACTCAAGAAACGCGATTCATCTAAAATACTGAGTCTCGGCGGCGGCGCAACCCTGCATTTTTCTTTTCCGATGCAGGGGCGAGGTGAGGAAGATGCAGGCTGGGCGGGCCAGGCGGGCCGCTGAACTCGAACGCTTGACCAGCGGAGTCACCCGGAGGGCCGCCGATCAGGCTCTCAAGTTGGCGGAAGCGTACCGCTGGCGCCTGCGGGATGCCCTGCAGGCCACTGAGGCGTACAACGTACGCGATGTGTTTCACGGGCTACTGGACCGCGTCGAGGTGCGGTTCAACCGCAGGCAGACCGCCTGCCAGACACGGTGCGAGTTCGCTGGGGGACTGCGATGGGTGAATCTGGCGGGACTGGTGGCAAGCACGACCCCTGGTGGCGCGAAGTCACGCGCTATCAATGGATGGTCCTTGCCATCGCCTCCGCGGGCTGGGTCTTCGACGTGTTCGAGGGCCAAATCTTCGGGTCCATGATGAATCGCGCCCTCCCAGTCTTGCTTGAGGGAAGCAGCCTCGAAGGATCCAGGGAATTGGTCGTCAACCTTGGCCTGGCCGCCTTTTTACTGGGCGGCGCGCTGGGCGGCGTGGTCTTCGGCGTGCTGGCAGACCGCTGGGGCCGACGCCGTATTATGGCCCTCACCATCCTCATCTATTCCATTTTCACCGGGCTGACTGCCCTGGCGGATAACTGGTGGCAACTGGTCCTGCTTCGCTTTCTGGTCGGCCTGGGCGTCGGTGGTGAGTGGGCGGTGGCCGCCGCAGCCGTCGCCGAGGTTTTTCCGCCCCGCGCCCGTCCCGCTGCCTCCGGGATTTTCCACGCCTCTTCCGTACTCGGCACCTACCTGGCAGTGGCGGCGGGACTGCTCGTCCTCTTGTTCGACCAAAGGACCGGCTGGCGTTACGGGTTCCTGCTCGGTGTGTTGCCGGCCCTCTTGATCCTCTGGGTCCGCGTCAGCATGCGCGAGCCGGAGAGCTGGCAGGCCGCCCGCGAACAGGCCAGCAAAGACACCACGCGGCGCCTGGGGCGCTTCACCGAACTGTTTACCGCCGAGACGTTGCGCCGCCATACGCTTCTGGCGACTGCTCTGGCCGCGATTGGGCTGGCCACTTTCTGGGGGGCACACTTCCGCGGCAAGGATCTGCTGCGCGAGGCGCGGAGGGGGGATCTGACAGGTCTCCCACCCGCTGAGGTGGACGCCTCACTGCACCGCTCCGAGATGCTCGGTATGTTCCTGGTCACCACCGGCGGCGGCATCGGGCTGTTGTCGTTCGCGCCGATCAGCCAGCGGTTCGGTCGCCGGCCGGCGTTCGTGTTCTTCCATCTCGGCGGCTTTGCCCTGACCGCTGTGGTATGCCTGCTCGCCGGATCGGTGACCGCCCTGCTCCTGATTCTGCCGGTGTTCGGCTTCTTCACGCTCGGGATGCACGCCGGCTACGCTATCTATTTCCCCGAACTCTATCCCACGCGCCTCCGCGGGACCGGCGCGGGCTTCTGTTTCAACATGGCCCGTGTCGTCGTTGGTCCGGTGTTGCTCGTCTTCGCCTTGCTGCAGGGCAGCCCGCTCCACCTCGGCCTCAGCGGAGCCATGTTCGTGCTGGGCTGCCTGTTCCTGCTTGGGGCGCTGCTCATGATCTGGTGCCCCGAAACGCGCGGGCAGCCGTTGCCCGAGTAGAGGCGGGTCGCTAAAGCTGTTCAGGGGATACCGTCGCCAACCCACAGGGGAGCCTCGCGATGAAGATGACAACGTGTCTGATCCTGGCCGGTCTTACCGTTGTGAGCGTGTCCGGCCCGCTCCGCGCCGGTGAAGGCGGCAAAGTGGACATCCTGGTCACGAAAAATAAGCACATCGACTTCGTGATCGGCGACAAGCTCGCTGGCCGTTATCACATCGCCCCGACCGTGGCCAAGCCGTATTTCTGGCCGCTCAACGCACCGGGCGAGGTTCCTGTTACGCGCGCCTGGCCGATGGAGAAGGGCAAACCCGGTGAATCGGTCGATCACAAGCATCAGAAATCCGCCTGGTTCTGCCACGGCGATGTCATTCCCGAAGGCATGGAACTGAAGATCAAGGTCAAGGGCGTCAAGGGCGTCGATTTCTGGTCGGAGGCGGAGGGCCACGGCAAGATCGTTTGCACGGAGGTCGGCGGCTCGAGTGGGCGCGAAGGCCAGGCGCGCGTCACCACGAAGAACGAATGGCGCACCGCCGACGGCACCAAGATCCTCGATGAAACGCGGACACTTCGGCTCTACGACCTCCGTAAGGCGCGCCTGTTCGTCCTCGACATCGACCTGCACGCCAGCGTGGTGCCGATCACCTTCGGCGACACCAAGGAAGGGGCGATGGGCGTGCGCGTCAACGACACGATCCGCGAGCAGAAGGGCAACGGCCAGATGCGCAACGCTGAGGGCAGGACCAGCGAAAAGGAGTGCTGGGGCCAGTTCTCGCCGTGGTGCGACTACTCCGGCACGATCGACGGCAAGAAGGCCGGCATCGCCATCTTTGACGACCCGAAAAATCCGCATCCGGTGGCCTGGCACAGTCGCGGATACGGGCTGATGGCGGCGAATCCGTTCGGGCGCAGCGTGTCGAAATTTCCTGCGGTCAAGGGTCGCAACGACCTCGTGCGGCTGACAAAGGGTGAGCATCTGCGGCTGCGCTACGGTATCCTGGTCCACGCGGGCGACACCACCGAGGCGCAGGTGGCCGAGCAGTTCAAGCGGTTCGTGAAGTTGCGCGGTGGGGAGCAGTAGTCAAGGCCCACGGGACCCGGTTTGTGGGCTTGATACCCCGGCGCCAAGCCCACGGGGCGCGGCCCGTGGGCTTTACGGCCAGTGATGTGGCAGCCTGGAGAGACTGGCCTCGAAGTGGCAAGCCCACGGGCCGCGGCCCGTGGGCTTTGGGAGGGCAGTTCATGAGCGAGGAAGAAGAAAGGAGTTGGTTTCACGTCATCCTAACCGCGTACGGCGCCTGGCTCTACGGTGACCGACGCGGCTTTCGCACACGCCACCATCGCGAGCACGTCGAAGGGGACTACAAAAGCCCGCCGCCACCCGACCAGTACGCAATGAAGGAGCAGCGCAGCCGCGCGTCGCTCAAACAGGAGGCGGTCGTCATCCCGGAAGACTTGCGCGCGGTCGTAGGCGCGGCGCTCAAAGAACGGCTGGAAGAACTGGGGGCGTTGGTTATTGCCCTCAGTGTGTCGGGACAGCACGTTCACACTTTGGCGAAGATGCCGGTCAGCAGCCCACGGACTTGGGCGGGGACGGCCAAACGTCATGCCTGGTTCGTCCTGCGCGACCACGGCTGGACGGGGAAACTCTGGGGCAAAAGGAGCCAGGCCGTGCCGGTGCCGACGCGAACACACCAGCTGAATGTCTACCGCTACATCGCGGAACACAAAGAAGAGGGCGCGTGGGTCTGGTTGTGGGCGAAGAAGGAGTAAGTTGCCTCAAGCCCACGGGCAGCGGCCCGTGGGCTTCCCGGAGATTTCCCATGAAATTTGCGGCCATCATCGAGTACATCCAGGACAAGGCGAAAATCGCCGAGGTGCGGCCGGTCCACCGGCAGTATCTCACCAGCCTGCGCGACAGCGGACGGTTGGTCGCGTCCGGCCCGTTCACCGACGATAGCGGCGCTCTCATCATCTACGAGGCGCCGTCCCGCGAGGAAGCGGAGAAACTGCTCCAGGGTGACCCGTTCCACCAGAACGGTATTTTCGTCACCTGGCAGTTGCGACCCTGGAACCCCGTCCTGGCCAACCGCGAGCTGCTCTAATTCGTTTAGCCGCGGTTCTCCGAACTGCGGTTAAACTCTCTGGGCCTCCGCTATGAGCCTCACGCAACGCCCCACCGGCGAACTACTGTCCCTCCTTTCCCGAGGCGAAATCTCCTCGGAGGCGCTCACCCGCGACTACCTCGACGCGATCCGCCGCTACGAGCCACACGTCAAGGCATTCCTGCACGTTAACGAGGACGGCGCCCTGCAACAGGCCCGCGCCGTGGACGCGAAGCGCAAGCGCGGCGAACCGCTTGGTGCCCTGGCCGGCATGCCGGTGGCGCTCAAGGACGTTCTGTGCGTCCGCGGCCAGCCGACGACCTGTGGCAGCAAGATCCTGAACAACTTCGTGCCGCCCTATGACGCCCACGTCGTCGCCCGGCTGCGACAGGCCGACGCCGTGCTGCTGGGCAAGACGAACCTGGACGAGTTCGCGATGGGCTC
>DASPXY010001001.1:0-2156 GCA_035637055.1 Gemmataceae bacterium
GCGCTGGCTACGCGGCTATCTTCGTGCGGACACGGAGTAACGCGAGGTAGCCGCGGCGCTGATGAACGTCTTGTCTTCCCGCTTGCGGGTTAGCAGTCTGGCGCCTGCTAACCCGCAAGCGGGCAATTGAGAGCCTGGGGGATGATGACCATGACACGAGCAACGTGCTGGACCGCCATCATCGGGCTGGTTCTGCTGGCCTCATCACCCTTGCATGCGCGGCCGGCTCACAAACGCGCGCTCGCCGACTATTTCGGTCCTTTTTTGCCGAAACAGCTCAACGATTGCCGCACCTGTCACCTGCCGGACAAACCCGGCCAGGCGAAGGAGGCCCTTGACGACGAGAAGCCGCACAATGCCTTCGGTGCGCGTCTCAAGGCGGTCCGGCAGGAGTTGCGCAAGGCTGGCAAGAAGACAGACCTTGCGGATCGTCTTGACGCCATCCTGGACGAGGACAGCGACGGCGACGGCGTCTCCAACCTGATCGAACTGCTCGCCGGCCACAATCCCGGCGACCCGAATGATAGGCCCGCCCCCGCCGCGGTCGCGAAGGCCAGAGGTATGCTGGCCGCCTTTCGCGAGATGCGCCGCGGCTATCCGTGGCGGCCGTTCGAGACGGTCGAGCGTCCGCCGGTGCCGCAGGTCAAGAACGTCGCCTGGCTGCGCAATCCCATCGACGCTTTCATCGCCGAGCAGCACGAACGCCACAACCTCAAGCCGCGCCCGGAAGCCCCCGCCGCGGTCTTGCTGAGGCGTGTCTACCTCGACCTCATCGGCCTGCCGCCGACACGCGACGAATTGCACGCCTTTCTGGAGGACAAATCTCCTCAAGCCTACGAGAAGGTGGTGGATCGGCTGCTGGCGAGTCCGCAATATGGCGAGCGCTGGGGGCGCCACTGGATGGACGTCTGGCGTTACAGCGACTGGGCCGGCTACGGTCCGCAGGTGCGCGACAGTCAACCGCACATCTGGCACTGGCGCGACTGGATCATCGAAGCGCTCAACGAGGACAAGGGCTACGATCGCATGATCCTCGAAATGCTCGCCGCCGACGAGTTGATGCCCGAGGACGGGAAGGCCCTGCGCGCGACCGGCTATTTGGTGCGGAATTTCAAGCTGCTCAGCCGCGAAACATGGATGCAGGACTGCGTCGAGCACACGTTCATGGCGTTTCAGGGCGTGACCATCGGCTGCGCCAAGTGTCACGATCACATGTTCGACCCGATCTTGCAGACCGACTACTATCGGATGCGTGCGATTTTCGAGCCGTACAACGTCCGCACCGACCGCCTGCCCGGCGAACCGGACATCAAAAAGAACGGCCTGGTGCGTGCCTACGACGCCACCCTCGACGTGCCGACGTTGTTCTACCTGCGCGGCGACGACCGCACCCCGGATAAGAACCGGAAGATCATCCCCGGTGTGCCGGAGGTACTCGGCGGCAGTTTCGCTGTCCGCCCGGTGAGCCTCTCGCCGCTGGCCTGCTGCCCGGAGAAGCGGCCGTTTGTGATCGATGAATCGCTGCGGGCAGCGGAAGCCGCCCTTGCGGAGGCCCGCGCGGCGCTCGCCGCGCGACCCGAGAATCCTCTTGCTGCCCTGGATGTTGAGGTTGCGACAACGAGCCAGGCGGCCCTCCTCGCGGTGCTCGCGGCCGAGAAACTCGAAGATAGCGGCAAACGCAACACCCCCGAATGGGAACGTGCCGCCAGGGAGACACTCGCCGCTCAGCGAAAACTGGCGCTCGTGCAGGCGCAGCGGAAGCGCCTCGCCGGCGAGTTGGCGCTCAACGCCTACGAGAAAGCCTCCCCCGCGAAGCTAAAAGTCATAAAGGAGTTGGCCGCCGCCAGCAAGGAGTTGGCGAAGGCGGAGGCCGATCTGAAGCAACCGCTCACGACGGCCTACACGCCGCGCGGCGGCAAGAGCTATCCCGCGACCAGTACGGGCAGGCGGTCGGCGTTGGCGCGCTGGCTTGCGGATAAGGAAAATCCGCTGACCGCACGAGTCGCGGTCAATCACATCTGGCTGCGGCACTTCGGTCAGGCGCTTGTGCCGAGCGTGTTCGACTTCGGCCGCAACGGCAGGCCGCCGTCGCACCCGGCGCTCCTCGACTGGCTCTCTGCGGAGTTCATGGCCCCCTCACCCCAACCCTCTCCCCC
>DASPXY010001002.1:0-3703 GCA_035637055.1 Gemmataceae bacterium
AGGATGAAGGATGAATCAAACAGGCTTTCTGATTCATCCTTCATCCTTCATCCTTCATCCTTCCGAACCTGAACACTCTTGCCGGTGCAAGATGTGAGGAAAGAACCGTGCCGGCCAGTCGTGTTGAATGCCCGCTGGGCGCCCAGACGTTAAGTATCGAAACCGGAAAACTGGCCAAGCAGGCCCATGGCGCTGTCGTGGTCCAGTACGGCGACACCGTGACGCTCGTCACGGCCGTCGAGGGCGAGGCCGAGGAGGAACGGGACTTTTTCCCCCTCGTTGTCGATTATCGCGAGAAGGTGTACGCCGCCGGCAAATTCCCGGGCGGCTTCATCAAGCGCGAAGGCCGCCCCACCACCAAGGAAATTCTGACCAGTCGTCTCATCGATCGGCCCATCCGGCCGCTGTTCCCGTCCGGCTACCGCCGCGAAGTCCAGATCATGGGAGCGGTGCTGTCCGCCGACCGCGAGAACGACCCGGACGTGCTCTGCCTGATCGGCTCGAGCGGCGCCCTCCACGTTTCGCAAATCCCGCTCTCCAAACCTACCGGCGCCATTCGCATCGGCCGCATCGGCAACGAGTTCATCGTCATGCCGACACACTCCCAACTGGAGGAAAGCGACCTCGACCTGGTCGTCTCCGGTACGCGCGACGCCGTCACCATGATCGAGGGCTTCGCCCGCGAGATGTCCGAAGAGAACATGGCCTCGGCGATCCTCTTTGCGCATCAGCAGATCGTCAAAGTCGTCGATCTCATCGAGGAGCTGCGCAACAAGGCAGGCTTAGGCGCGAAGGTGTTACCCCCTCCCGTCGCGGCCAATCCCCTGATCGAGATCTTCCGGCAGCGCTTCGGGGCCGAGTTCCGCGAACTGAAGCAGACGTCGGGCAAACACGCCCGCGCCGACAGGATTCGCGAATTGCGCGACCGCATCTACAAGGAGTTTCTGCCCGAAGAGGGCGAGGCGCAGTATTCTCCCGGCCAGGTCGGCAGCGCGTTCGAGGCCCTGGAAGAGCGGGTCGTGCGCGACCTGATCCTGGAGGGCAAGCGCATCGACGGCCGCAGCCCAAAGGATCTGCGCGAGATCAAGTGCGAGGTCGGCATTCTGCCGCGCACGCACGGTTCGGCGATCTTCCAGCGCGGCGAGACGCAGGCCCTGGTGACCACCACCCTCGGCACCACCAGCGACGAGCAGCGCATCGACGGCCTGATCGACGAGTACAGCAAGAAGTTCATGCTGGACTACAACTTCCCGCCGTTCTCGGTCGGTGAGTGCCGCCCGATTCGCGGCCCGGGCCGGCGCGAGATCGGCCACGGCGCCCTCGCCGAGCGCAGCCTCAAGGCCGTCATCCCCGGCGTCGATAAATTCCCTTACACGATCCGCGTCGTCTCGGATATTCTGGAGTCGAACGGGTCGAGCAGCATGGCGAGCGTCTGCGGCGGCACGTTGTCACTGATGGACGCGGGCGTGCCGATCAGCGACCCCGTCGCCGGCATCTCGATCGGGCTGGTCAAGGAGGCGGATCGGTTCGTGCTCTTGACCGACATCATGGGGGACGAGGACCACTTCGGCGACATGGACTTCAAGGTCGCCGGCACGGTCCGCGGCGTTACCGGGATCCAACTCGACCTCAAGATCGACGGCATCAACGAGGAGATCATCCGGGCGACGCTGGATCAGGCCCGCGAAGCGCGCCGCGAAATTCTCAAGCACATCGTCACCACGCTCCGCTTCCCGCGCGACAAGACCAGCCAGTGGGCGCCGCGGCTGCTCACGGTCCGCATCAATCCCGAGAAGATCGGCCTGTTGATCGGCCCCGGCGGCAAGACGATCAAGGGCATTCAGGAGGCGACCGGCGCCAAGATCGACATCGAGGACGATGGCACCGTTTTCATCTCGCACATGTCCGCGGCCGGTGCCGAGGCCGCGAAGGGCAAGGTCGAGGCGCTGACCGAGGAGGTGCGCGTCGGCAAGGTCTACGAGGGGCGCGTGACGTCGATCAAGGACTTCGGCGCGTTCATCGAGATTCTGCCGGGCCGTGACGGCCTTTGCCACATCAGCGAACTCGACGATAAGTATGTCGATAAGGTCGAGAGTGTATGCAAGGTTGGCGACAAGATGCAGGTGAAGGTGATCGCCATTGATGACCAGGATCGGGTCAAGTTGTCGCGCAAGGCGCTGTTGCGCGAGCAGGCGGGTAAGCCGCCGGAAGGCCCCAGTGGTCCGCGTCCTGACCGCGGCGACCGTGGGGATCGGGGCGATCGTGGTCACGGCGATCGGGGGCATGGGGATCGCGGCCACGGCGGACGCGGTGATCGCGGCGACCGTGGGCCACGACGGCCACCGGAAGGCGGCGGTGGCGGCGACGAGCCCCGCCGCGATTAGTCCCTCTTCTTGGCGAGCGGGGGGGCGTAAGCCCCCTGATGCTACGTAGCCATCAGGGGGCTTACGCCCCCCGCTCGCCAGTTTCAGTTCTTTCGCGCCAGACGCACCACCAGCCGCTCCAACAACGTCCGCGGCGGCAACTGACTGCCACCCTTGACGCCCTGATCCACTTCCAGCAGCCAGTCGTACAATCGTTCCAGGCGCCGCCGTCCCAGGTGCCTCATCTGCTGCTCGCAACCCTTCGCCGCAAAGGCCGCGACCCCTGCCTCCTCCAACGCCACCGCCAGCGGCCGTCCCTGACCGTAGAGCCGTGCCGCCTGCGCCAGCCGCCGCAGTTGCATGCTGAACGCCGCGAGAATCCGCATTGGCTCCTCGCCCTGCGCGAACAGCCGGTCCAGCATCCCCAGCGCCTCGCGCGCGTTCCCTTGCCCAATCGCATCAAAGATCTTGAATGTGTTCTCCGTCCGGCTGCGGCCGACGAGTTGATCCACGTCGGCGGTGTCGATGCGTCCCTTGTTGCCAACGTAGACGGCGAGTTTGAGCAACTCCTGATCGAGTTGGCCCATATCGGCGCCGATCAGGTCCACGAGCAGGGCGGCGCCGTCGGCGGCGAGTTTCTTGCCGTACTGCGACGCCGCCCACTGCACGCACCACGGCGGCAGCTTGTACGCCGGCGGCGCCTTGCAGCCAATCGCCGACGCCGCATCGACCATCTTGTACAGCCGCGTGTTGCTCGGCCAGGATTTCACCTCCAGCACCAGAACCCCCGTTTCGGGCAGATCGCCGATGACCTTCTCCAGCAGGTCGCGGTAGCGTGTGATGAAGGGATCGGCGTTCTCGACGATGACCAGGCGACGGGGGCCGAAGAATGGCACAGTTTGCAGCTCGTCGTAGACGGCGGCGAAGGCGGCCTTGTCGCCGGCGTTGGTGGACAGACCGAAGCTATCGCCGTCCGGGCCGAGGACGCGCTCCTTGATCGCCTGCAGGACGCGGCGTTTGAGGAAGTCCTCATCGCCGTGCAGGATGTAGAGCCGCCGTGGCTTGCCGGATGGCGGACTGTCGAGGAACGAGAGACTATCCATGCGACATCCCTGATTTGAACCACAGAGACACAAAGAAGAGAAGAAAATGAAGAACGGAGAACCGAGAACGGAGAACGGAGAATGAGCACAAGCGGACCTGTTTTCTCATTCTCCGTTCTCCGTTCTCCGTTCTCCGTTCTCCGTTCCACGTTCTACGGAATAACGGAATACCTGAACGCCCACATACGTTGGAGAACGGACTCCAACCTGGGCCGTGAGTCATGACTAAGGACGTAA
>DASPXY010001003.1:0-10483 GCA_035637055.1 Gemmataceae bacterium
TCGCGCTTCGCCTTAATGTACAGGAAGAGACTCACGCGAACGGAGACCGCGGCTCCTGACGGCGTGCGCGCACCGTCCACGGAGGCGTACAGGGGAAACGAGAACCCATGAGCAGCCCAACCTTCGCCACCGGCTGGAACCTCACCGCCATCGAGGACGCCTACCAGCGCTGGCAAGCGGACCCTTCTGCAGTCGATGACCGCTGGCGCCTGTTCTTCGAGGGCTTCGAGTTGGGCGCGGCCGGCGCCCCCCAGAAAGCTGTGACCCCAGGCCAAGCCGCCATCGGCCGCTTGATCTACAGCTATCGAGCCCTCGGCCATCATCTCGCACGGCTCGATCCGCTCAGCGAGGGCCGCGCCAGTTACCCGCTCCTCGAACTGACCGAGTTCGGCCTGTCGGAGGCGGACCTTGACCGCACCTTCGACACTAGCGACTTCGTCGGCCTGCCCCGGGCCACCCTGCGCGAGCTGCTCGCCGCCCTGCGCGAAACCTACTGCCGCACCATCGGCGTCGAGTACATGCACATCCAAGATACGATCATTCGCCGCTGGCTGCAGGACCGCATGGAGCCGCGCCGCAATCAGCCGGGTTTCGCCCGCCGGCAGAAAATCCGCATCCTCATGGAGTTGCTCTTTGCCGAGCTGTTCGAGCGCTTTCTGCACACGCGCTACGTCGGCCAGAAACGCTTTTCGCTCGAAGGCGCCGAGACGCTGATTCCGCTGCTCGACGCCCTGCTGGAAAGGGCCGCCGACACTGGCGTGCGCGAGGTCGTCCTGGGCATGACCCACCGCGGCCGTCTCAATGTGCTGGCGAACATTCTTGAGAAGCCCTATCGCGAGTTGTTCAGTGAGTTCGAGGATAATGTCCTGCCCGGCTTGACGGACGGCGACGGCGACGTCAAGTATCACCTGGGCTTCTCGACCGACCGCGTCAGCAGCCAGAGCAACCGCATCCACATTTCGCTGACGCCCAACCCGAGCCACCTGGAGGCGGTCGATCCGGTGGTCGAGGGCCGCGCCCGCGCCAAGCAGGAACAGTTTAGCCGCTCCGAAGGGGCAGATACCGCCGTCGGCCGCCTTCACGGTCTGCCGGTATTGATCCACGGCGACGCCGCCTTTGCCGGCCAGGGCCTCGTCGCCGAAACCCTCAACCTCTCGCAATTGTCCGGATATCGCACCGGCGGCACGATCCACGTCATCATCAACAATCAGATTGGTTTCACCACGAGCCCCACGGATGCCCGTTCGACGACCTATTGCACCGACGTCGCGAAGATGATCGAGGTGCCGATTTTCCACGTCAACGCCGAGGATCCCGAGGCGACAGTGTACGTGACGCAGCTGGCGCTCGAGTTCCGCCAGACGTTCCACAAGGACGTCGTCATCGACATGTACTGCTATCGGCGGCACGGCCACAACGAGGGCGACGAACCATCGTTCACGCAACCGCTGATGTACGCCAAGATCAAGGATCGGCCGACGCTCAGCGAGGTTTACACCGAGCAACTCGTCCTGCGCGGCGATCTGTCGGTGGACGAAGAAGAGGCGTTCGTCACGGAGTTCCAGGCGAAACTGCAGGCGGCCAGCGAGGAGGTCAAGACCGGGCCGCCGCAAGCGGTCGGCATGCGCGGCTACAGCGGCCGCTGGCATGGTTTGACCCGGCAGTATTCGCACGCCGCGGTCGATACCTCCGTGCCGCGCGCGACCATTCAGACCATTACCGAGGGGCTAAGTCGGGTTCCGGCGGATTTCACGGTCCATCCGAAGATCGTGCGGCAGCTGGAAACGCGCAGCCGCGAACTGGCCGAGGGGAAACCGCTGGACTGGTCCTTCGCCGAGGCGCTGGCGTTCGGCTCGCTGCTGCTGGAGGGCACGCCGGTACGCCTGAGCGGCCAGGACAGCCGCCGCGGCACCTTCAGCCAGCGCCACTCCGTTCTCTATGACGCCCATACAGGATCGCCTTACTCACCCTTGAACGCCCTGGCGCCGGAGCAGGCGCTTTTCAACGCCTACGATAGTTTGCTGTCCGAGGCGGCGGTGCTGGGCTTCGAGTTCGGCTACGCCCTGGACTCTCCGGAAACGCTGGTGCTGTGGGAAGCGCAGTTCGGCGACTTCGCCAACGGCGCCCAGGTCATTATCGATCAGTTCATCGTATGCGGCTGCTCGAAGTGGCAGCGCGACAGCGGCCTGGTGATGCTGCTGCCGCACGGCTACGAGGGCCAGGGGCCGGAGCATTCCAGCGCCCGCCTGGAGCGCTACCTGCAGATGTGCGCCGAGGACAACATCCAGGTGTGCTACCCGACGACGCCGGCGCAATACTTCCACGTGCTGCGGCGACAGACGAAGCGCAACTTCCGCAAGCCGCTGATCCTGATGACACCCAAGAGTATGCTGCGGCACAAGGTGGCCGTCTCGCTGGTCGAGGAACTGACGACTGGCCGTTTCCACGAGTTGCTGGATGACTCAGAGATTGATGACCCATCCAAGGTGCGGCGCGTGCTGCTGTGCAGCGGCAAGGTCTACTATGACCTGCTGGAGCGGCGCCGGGCCCTGGATCTGACCGACGCGGCGCTGGTGCGCGTGGAGCAACTCTATCCGTTCCCGGTGCAACCGCTGGAGCGCGCGCTCAACCGCTACCGCAAGGCGCGCGAGTGGGTCTGGGTGCAGGAGGAGTCGCTGAACATGGGCGCCTGGACGTTCATGGAGCCGCGCTTGCGAGCGCTGGGCCACCCGCCGCGCTACGTCGGCCGCGACGCCAGCGCCAGTCCTGCGACCGGGTCACGTCAAATCCATACGCGAGAGCAAAAGGAGCTTGTGGAGGCGGCGCTGACGGGCAGTGGCGACCACCTGGTGCGTGCGGCGGGGTCGCCGGACGGACAGACGCGGGCGCGACAGGTGACGGCGGAAACGCGAGGTGAGGTGGCGGGAGCCGGGAAGAAATGAAGAACGGAGAACAGGGAACGGGGAACAGAGAATGAGCGGAAGGCTTGATTCTTCATTCTCCGTTCCCTGTTCTCCGTTCTTCATTTCTTCCCGCACCCTTTGGGGAGGGGGCCGGGATGACCATCGCGATCAAGGTGCCTTCCGTCGGCGAGTCGATCACGGAGGGAACGATCGCGCGCTGGCTCAAAAAGGATGGCCAGCGCGTCGAGGCGGATGAACCCCTCTTTGAGCTGGAGACCGACAAGGCGACGACCGCCGTTCCTGCCCCGGCGGCCGGGGTGCTGCACATCGAGGTCGCCGAGGGCCAGACCGTCAAGATCGGCGCTGTGATCGGACAGATCGATCCCGCGGGCAAGCCGGCCGCCGAACCGACCAGGCCGGACCGCGACCGCAAGGCCCCTGTGCCCGCAGCCGCCCCCGCTCCCGCAACGCCTGAGCCGTCCCGCAAGCCCGTCGAGTCGGCACCGCGGCGAGAGGTCGTCGCCTCGCCGGCGGCGCGGGTACTGGCGGAGGAGAAAGGCATCGATACGCAAGAGGTTCCCGCGACCGGCCGTGGCGGCCGCGTCACCAAGGAAGACGTCGTCAACTACCTCGACCGCCAGCAACCGCCCGCGCCCCCCGTCCCAACTCCGGAGGCCAAGCAACCTGCCGCTCCGCCGCCTTCGCCACCCGCGGCCCGTAAGGAAACACGCCGGCGCATGACCGCCATCCGCCAGCGCATCGCCGAGCGTCTCGTCGCCTCGCAGCAGACAACCGCGACACTCACGACCTTTAATGAGGCAGATATGTCGGCGGTGACGGCTCTGCGCAACCGCTACAAGGACCGCTTCAAGGACAAGCACGGCGTCGGCCTTGGCTTCATGTCATTCTTCGTCAAGGCGTGCGTCGAAGCGCTGCACGCCTTTCCCGTGGTCAACGCGCGCATCGACGGAGCCGAGATCGTCGAACCCGCCGCCTGTCACATCGGCGTCGCGGTCAGCACGGACAAGGGGCTGCTGGTGCCGGTGCTCAAGGACGCCGACCGCATGAGCCTGGCCGAGATCGAGCGAGCGGTGGCAGCGCTGGCGGTCAAGGCGCGCAACGCCAAGATCACCCCGGACGACCTGCAGGGCGGCACGTTCACGATCACCAACGGCGGCGTCTTCGGCTCGCTGCTCTCGACGCCAATCCTCAACCCGCCGCAGAGCGCCATCCTGGGCATGCACGCCATCCAGAAGCGGCCGGTGGTGATCGACGACGCGGTGGTGGTGCGGCCGATGATGTACCTGGCGCTGTCGTACGATCACCGCCTGATCGACGGTCGCGAGGCGGTGCTGTTCCTGGTGCGCGTCAAGGAATGCATCGAAGATCCGCAGCGCTTGCTGCTGGAAATCTGACGGCTCCCGGTGAAAAGCTGTCCGCGGTTGACCGCCGAAGGATTGCTACGGATTGCGCTTGACGGGGTTGTTGGGGCGCGCGACGATCCCCTTTGAACGCCCCTCCCCAGAGCGCAATCCGGGCAAGGAATGGTGCCCCAGAGTATCGGAATTGGTCAACTGGGGCCAGCGCGCTTGCCCTACGGTGGCGTACAGCGGAGTCCACCATGCCGCTTATCGAGTGCCCAGCCTGTGGCCGGCAGATTTCCGTCGAAGCCGAAGCCTGCCCTCAGTGCGGTCATCCCAATCGGCCAACTGCCCCAGCAGCGGCGGGCCCGAAGTGCTACGCATGCGCCGCCTTTGCTACCACAAGGTGCCAGAGTTGCGGCGCGCTGAGTTGCGCGACGCATCTGCAGTCCATCTATGTCGCGCACGGGCACGGCGGGGCCTACGAACTCCGTTGCGAGCGCTGCTACGAATCAGCGATGACCTGGAAGGTAGTCGGCTGGGTTTTCGCAGGAATTATCCTCCTTGTTGGATTGGCCATTTTTGCGTCCTTTGCAGGGCGGCATTAGCGACGAAAGGGAACATTCATCCCTTTTCGTCCACCATTGAGGGGGCGTGAGAGCCATCCCCGGTCCCTCCCTCCATATCATCTCTCTACGGCTGCTCGCAACGTCGTTACTGAGGAAGAATCCATGCGCTGCCTGTCGATCGCCTCGTTGTTGCTCCTGTTCGCTGACTTCGCCCGGGCCGACGACTGGCCGCAGTGGCTCGGGCCGCACCGCGACGGTGTCTGGCGCGAGACCGGCATCGTCGAACGCTTTCCCCAAGGCGGCCCGCAAGTCCGCTGGCGCACGCCCATTGCCGGCGGCTACGCCAGTCCCGCGGTCGCCAGCGGCAAGGTCTTCGTCACCGATCGCGTCGCCAAGGGAGGCCCCGCCGCCAAGCAGAAAGGCCCGACCCCCGGCAGCGAGCGTGTCCTGTGCCTGGACGAACCGACCGGCAAGATCCTCTGGACCTACGAGTACCCTTGCACGTATCGCGTCGGCTATCCCGCCGGACCGCGCACCACGCCGCTCGTCCATGCTGGCAAGGTCTACACCCTCGGCACGATGGGCAACCTGCTCTGTCTCGACGCCAACACAGGCAAGGTGCTGTGGTCGAAGAACTTCCCGAAGGACTACGGCGCCCCGGTCCCGATGTGGGGTTTCGCCGCCCATCCGCTGCTCGACGGCGACCGGCTCATTTGCGTCGTCGGCGGCCAGGGCAGCGTCGCGGTCGCTTTCCACAAGGACACCGGCAAGGAAATCTGGCGCGCCCTGTCCGCCGCGCAGCAGGGTTACTGTCCGCCGATGATTTACCAGGCTGGCGGCAAGCGGCAGCTCATCATCTGGCATCCCGATGCCGTCAACGGTCTCGAACCCGAAACCGGCAAGGTCTACTGGTCGGTGCCGTTCAAGGTCCGCCAGAACATCGCCATCGCCACGCCGCGGCAGCTGGGCGACCTGCTCTTCGTCACCTGCTTCTACAACGGCTCGCTCATGCTCAAGCTCCGCGCTGACCAACCCGGAGCCACCGTGCTCTGGCGCGGCAAGAGCAACAGCGAGCAGCCCCGCCTGACGGACGCGCTGCACAGCCTCATGTGTACGCCGTTCCTCGCCGACGGGCACATCTACGGCGTCTGCAGTTATGGAGAATTACGCTGTCTGAAGGCGGACACGGGCGAGCGGCTGTGGTCCACGCGGCGGCCGACGGGCTCCGACGCCGACGGCACACGCTGGGCTAACGCCTTCCTGGTGCCGCACCGGGACCGCTTCTTCCTCTTCAACGAGAAGGGCGATCTGATTATCGCGAAACTGACCCCGCAAGGCTACGAGGAGTTGGACCGGGCGCATCTGCTGGATCCGAGCAACCGCCTGCCGGGGCGTCCCGTCGTCTGGTCGCACCCCGCCTTCGCGAACCGTTGCGTCTACGTCCGCAACGACCGGGAAATTATCTGCGTCTCACTCGCCGCTGACGAACAACCTCGCAAACCATGATACACGTTACCTGAGGACGAGATGGCCGAGCGTTACGACCTGGTGGTGATCGGGGCTGGCCCTGGCGGCTACGTGGCAGCTATTCGCGCGGCGCAGCTGGGCATGCGGGTGGCCGTCGTGGAGCGGCGACCGACGCTGGGCGGCACCTGCCTGAACGTTGGTTGCATCCCCAGCAAGGCCCTGCTCGACTCCAGCGAACTCTACTACCTCGCCCGTGAGCGCTTTTCGCATCACGGCATCCGTGCCGGCGAAGTCGGTCTGGATCTCGGCCAGATGCTGCGCCGCAAGGACGATGTTGTCAAAAACCTGACCAACGGCATCGCCGGGCTTTTCAAGAAGAACAAAATCACCTTCGTTCACGGACAAGGACGACTTCTCGGAGCTGGAAAGATGTCTGTGCAACGGCCGGAAGGGCGCTCGACCGAACTGGAGGCGCCCGCGGTCATCCTGGCGACGGGGAGCGAGCCGGCTGCCCTCAAAGCGCTGCCCTTCGACGGGGAGCACGTCGTCAGCTCAACGGAGGCACTCTGTTTCAAGACGGTGCCGGAGCATTTCATCGTGGTGGGCGGAGGCTACATCGGTCTGGAGCTAGGCTCGGTGTGGGCGCGGCTGGGGGCGAAGGTAACGGTGCTGGAGTTTTTGCCGCGGATCCTCGGACCGAGCGACGCCGAGATGGCTGGCCTGGTGCAGAAGGCGCTGCAGAAGCAGGGGCTGACGTTCCACTGCGAGACGGAGGTGGTCGGCCACGAATACAAGCCCGAAGCGCAAGCGAGGGATACCGCTGAGGCCGGCGGCGTGAAGGTCAAGGCGCGCTCGCACGGCAAGGAGCTGACTTTTCAAGGCGACCGCGTGCTGGTGGCGGTGGGCCGTCGTCCGTTTACCGAGGGGCTGGGACTGGCTGAGGCTGGCGTCGTGGTGGATGGCAAGAGCGGCCGTGTCCAGGTGGATGAGGGCTTCCAGACCAACGTCCGCGGCGTGTACGCGATTGGCGACCTGATCGCCGGGCCGATGCTGGCTCACAAGGCGTCGGAGGAAGGGATCGCGCTCGTCGAACGGCTGGCAGGTCACAAGGCCCACGTCAACTATGATGCCATCCCGAGCGTGATCTACACGGCGCCAGAACTGGCCAGCGTCGGGCTGACCGAGGAACAGGTGAAGGAATCGGGGCGGCAATACCGCGTGGGCAAATTCCCGTTCGCCGCGAGCGGCCGGGCGCGCTGCCTCGACGAAACCGAAGGACTCGTCAAGGTGCTGACCGATGCCCGCACGGATCGCGTGCTGGGCGTCCACATTCTCGGGCCGCGCGCCTCGGACCTGATCGCCGAGTGTGTGCTGGCGATGGAGTACGCCGCGAGTGCCGAGGATATTGCCCGCACCTGTCATGCGCATCCGACGCTGTCTGAGGCGGTTGGCGAGGCTGCCCGCGCTGCCTGGACGGCAGCGCTGCATATCTGATTGTTCGACGACAACGAGGAGCAATCTAACAACGGGAGGTGATGGCGAGCCGGGACCGTCCGGCCCCGACTCGCCAGGGGATGATCACTTCTTATGCGGAATCGGCTTGGTCGTTCGCGGTCAACACCAACCCGAAGCGTAAGCGAGGGCCGCCCTCGCTTACGCTTCGGGTTGGTGAAGGAAGAACCGCCAAACCCATTCCGTATTAGTGGCCGGAGCAAGCGGCGCGGCAGAACAGAGTCGGGCGCGACCTGCCCTCTCCCGGTTGCAGCCGGGCGGCGCAAGCGGTCTCAACGAGCCGGTGCATGTCCTGCCAGGCAAAGGGGTAGCTGTGCCAGATCGGCCGGCCGGTGGAGAACTCCAGCGCCCAGGCACGCTCGGCCTGCTCCCTGGCCCGCCGCCAGTCGCCCGCCGCGACGGCGTCAACCGCTGCGGCCGCATGGGTCTCGGCCTCGCGCGCCGCCCGCTCGATCTGGCCGAGCCAGCCGGCCGCGGCGCTCCAGTCGGCCCGCAGCTGTTCGTCGATCGTTTCCTTCGCCATGCTCGCGGCGCTGGCCGCGGACCAGCCATTGAGGTCGAGCCCCATCTCGCCGAACGTCGTCGACCAGTCACAGCCGCGCCACCTTCCTGTCGCCCGCTGGTAGGCGGCGCGGATCTCCTCCGGCCCGACCGCTCCTTCTCCCACGGCGGCTGGACGTGCCTCATTCCGCTCGCGCCTGCGCTCATCGACCGCCTCGACTGCCTCGACAACTAGCACGGAGAGATAGTCCATCGGGCAAGGGCAGATATCACTGTGCAGGAAGGCACAGTGAGCGCAGATGTCGCGGCGGTTGTGCTCCAGATACGGCTCGACCAGGTCACTGTGGATAGAACGGATGGATTCAACCAGCCGCGGCAGATGCATCTCAAGGCCGCAGTTCTTCCCCAGCGGGGCACAGGGCGGACCGCCCTCGGGCCGCTCCACGCAACGCGCGCACACATGGCGGCGCATCTCGTCGAGATACTCTTGCAGTTCGGATTCAGCGATCATGGCTTACCCTCCCGGGCTTTGAGACGGTGGTGATTCGTAAAGTCGGCGTGGGCGGCGCCCAGGTGTTCGGTCGCTGTTTTACGCACTTCGTATGCCGCGTCGCTCAGGTAGCCGAAAGGTGCTGCGAAATGCTGGCGAAAGCCATTCCAGGCGGCAGGAAGAGGAGAAAACCGGCCGTTGGGTCGCGCGGAGTGTGTCGAAAGTGGTCCGGGCGCTGGGTCGAAACCGCACAGGGGACTCGATCACTTCAGCGGCCTGCCACACACGCCCACGTAGAGGACCAGATCCGTTCGGGGCAAGCGGAACTGGCGGGCGATGTTGCGTTCGAGGTAGCCGCCCAGCGGGACCGTCGCCAGCCCCAGGCTGGCAGACAGCAGGCATAGGTTCTGCATCAAGTGGCCGGCCTCTTGCAGCAGGAAGCGTAGCGCTCGTTCGCCATACTTGCGCGTCACGCGCTCACCGTCGCCAACGAGGATCCAGAGCAAGGCGCCACCTTCGACCAGCCCCAGCGAGGGAACCCGTCGGCCCCAATCGTCACGCCCAGCACTAACAGCTATTTGCGAGAGGTGATGTCCACTTCGGTCATAGTGGTACAGTCCGGCGGGCAGCCAGCCCTCGTCGAGCACCACGAGATACAGTTCGAGCGCCTGCAACCCCCCGGCGGACGGAACCGGCCCGGTACCCAGCGGGCCCGTGATGCCGTGACTGGCCTGCAGGAGCCGGCTCAGGATGCGCCGTCGGGGCAGGGCGGTATCCAGATCGCGCAGGCAGCGGCGGCGCCGCAGCACGCGGTCGAGTGAACCCAACAGCCGCGGTCGCACCCGGTCGAGCGGCCAGCGCGGGTAGCCGGGGTAGGAACGCGGTTCGCCGGGGAGCGCCTCGCCGGTTGCCTCCGCCGCGAGGATGCGCTCACGCCATTCGGGATACGACGTCGCGTCCAGTTCGAGCAAGAGAATCGCCGTTGGGATCATCGGTTCCTCTCACGGGAAGGGGTGTGGTGGCATATCCGCCCAGTCCCGCCAGCCGCGCGGCGCCCACAATGGCCCTCCCAAAAAGGGCAAGGCATGATGGCCATGCAGCGGCTGCAAGCCAGGCACGACGACGCGCAGCACGCACCAGCCAAGTCGTTCCATCGCGATCCCCGGCGGTGTCAGGTTGCGGAACAGGACCGGCCGCTCTGGCCCCAGGCACTCCGCCAGCGTCGCGATGTCCTCCCCGCAATCAGCGTCGGCATCTGCTCCAGCCCTGGCCGGACACCACAGGACTGTTCGGCGCAGGTGCTCGGGATAGACGCTGTAGTAGACCGCATGTTCGGCGAAGGTCGCCGGCATGCCGAGTCGGCGTCCCTCGCGTTGCAGCTGCCCTTTCAGGTAGCGGGCATAATAGCGTCCCTGAACCGCTTCCAGCAGCGCTTTCAGCCAGCTGGCAACGCGCGTCTCGCGGCAGGCCGCGCCGACGCTGAAGCAGTAGCCCTCGTGATCCTCGCCCTCCAGCGTGACCACCGTCACATGGGCGCTAAATGGGGTCTCGATTCGGTAGAAACGGTAGTGTAGGTTCGGCCGCTGCAAACGTGGAGTCAGCGACGAATCAAGAGCGGCGAAGGTGCGCTCCGCGTCGTGTTCGATGAGCGGATACCGTCCAAACGCGGCACCCACGACG
>DASPXY010001004.1:0-4006 GCA_035637055.1 Gemmataceae bacterium
GGCAGCCAGCCTGCAATGGCGTGCCGACCACCTCAGCGACGACGGCACGCTCGACGCCTTTTGGCAGCGCCGCCAGGAAACCGCCACCGGCCAACGCCGCTACTGCCCGGCCGCATGATTACAAAGTAGGTCGTGCGCCCCGCTGGCGGACTCGTCGTTGGACGGTGGTCAACGAGCGATGGGTTAGTGGGGAACTGGGCAGCGGGCGAATTTTTTCTGAATGTTTTGTCGAAAACCCCTCCCCCCAACCCCCTCCCCACAACGGAGAGGGGGTGCCAGACCAATACTCCTCTTCTTCTCCCCCTCCCCACAACGGAGAGGGGGTTGGGGGGAGGCGTTTTCGACAAAACATTTTCTGAACCTTTTTCGCACGGGCGCCTCTCTAACAGGTAGAGAGCAAATCTCACTGAAGGATCAACGCATTCTGATCGAACACAACCCGGGGTGGAGCAGAGGCAGCTCGCCAGGCTCATAACCTGGAGGTCGTAGGTTCAAATCCTGCCCCCGGAACTTCCGCACTCAGGCACGTCTTGACGTTCCCTTTCTTCGCCCCTCTTTGGTCGTGCCGCGCTTGTGAACGCGCCGGCCGTTGACCAACTCGATCCCTCTCACCAACACCCTGAATCACCACACAACCTGTCCATCGAAAGGACCAAAGTTTATGATGAAGACCCCACGAAGCCAGCGTCCGTCCTCCGTCTTCGAGGCGAACCGCCCGCTCCCTGAGTTCGCGATCGAACCGGACCATGTGATCACCCACGGCAGCGCGACCGACCTGCGCGACCTGCAGGCCATGAGCGTCGCGGAGTTGCAGCGGCTCGGCGAGAACGAAGGTGTCGCTGCGGCGGCCGCTCTCGATCGGCCGCAGTTGACCGTCGAACTGTTGCGTACCCGCGGCCGGCAGGGCCAAACCCTCCGCGGCGCGGGCACCCTCGAAGTGCTGCCCGATGGCTACGGCTTTCTGCGTATGGCACGCTCGAATTACCTGAACTCCGCCGAGGACATTTACGTCTCGCCCGCTCAGATCCGCCGCCTGGGCCTGTGGACCGGCATGGTCGTCGAAGGCACCATTCGCCCGCCCCTCGACGGGCAACAATACCCTGCTCTGCTGTCGGCCGCGTCGGTGAACGGCGTCGATGCGGAGTACGTCAGCCGGCGTACTCTGTTCCAGGATCTGACGCCGCTGCACCCTGACAAACGCCTGATCCTGGAGGCGGAGCGCGAGGATCTTAACCTGCGCGTGGTCGATCTCGTTACGCCGATCGGCAAGGGACAGCGCGGGCTGATCGTGGCGCCGCCGCGGACGGGCAAGACGATCCTGCTCCAGAAGATCGCCAACAGCATCCTGCGCAACCATCCCGAGTGCTACGTCATCGTCCTGCTCATCGACGAGCGCCCCGAGGAAGTCACCGACATGCGGCGGCGCGTGGTCGGTCCATCGGCAGAGGTGGTTAGCTCCACCTTCGATGGTCCGACCGACGAGCATGTCCAGGTTGCGGGGATGGTGCTCGAAAAAGCGCGGCGACTGGTGGAGTTCGGCAAGGACGTCGTGATCTTGCTGGACTCGATCACGCGGCTGGCGCGGGCCTACAACGCCGAGGCGCCCGACAAGGGCAAGACCATGACTGGTGGAATCGCTGCCGGCGCGCTGGAGAAGCCCAAACGCTTCTTCGGCGCGGCGCGCAACTGTGAAGAAGGCGGGAGCCTGACGATCCTGGCGACGGCGCTGGTCGATACGGGGTCGCGCATGGATGAGGTGATCTTCGAGGAGTTCAAGGGCACCGGCAACATGGAACTCCACCTCGACCGCCGCCTCGTCGATAAGCGCGTCTGGCCCGCGGTGAATATCAACGCCTCGGGGACGCGGCGCGAGGAGTTGCTGCTGGACCCCGAGGAGCTGCGGCGCGTGTGGCTCCTGCGGAAGGTATTGAGCGATATGGGGCCGGTGGAGGCGGTGGAGACGCTAACGGTCCGGCTGAAGAAAACGGGCTCGAACGCCGAGTTTTTGCTGGGCCTGCGGCGATGATTCACGCTGTTTGGGAGCCCGACGCGCCAGCGAGGGCCAGCCCTCGCTGGCGCGTCGGGCTCCCCAAATGCCCCGGCCTATCAGATCCGCAGATAGTGCGCGACCACGTCGGTCAGGAAGTCCGTCATCTCGCGTTCGATCGCCTCGGGGCTGTCGAAGAGTTCCAGCGATGCCGTGTCCTCGGTCTTCTTGGCCCACGGCAACTGCTTGGCAGCGTCCATCCGCTCCCTGAAGGTTGGGTGCGAGTCGAAGAGCGACGGCTTGTCGTCGAGCAGTTTGCGGTGCAGCTTGCGGCGCTCGTCCTCGCTCAGGTTCTCGTCGCGATGCTTGCGGAAGGCGAGATACATGTTGACGTACGCCTTCTTCGCCTTCAGCAAGCGGATGATGTTGTCGTACACCGTGCATTCAAAGTGCGTGCCGTCGGTGCAGACCTTGCGGAGCGCACGGGCGAAAACGTCGGCGCCGTACAGCGTGCAGGCCATGCGATCGGCGAGGAACTCGCGCGACCGCGAAAAGCCGCCGGACAGCAAGCTGTACGACTTGCTGTAGGTCCAAAAGAACCAATAGAACGGGTTAATGTAGGTAATCCAGCCGCCGGTGCGCGCCATCTCGCGCATGGCCGTCCGCAGCGACAGCGTCACCTGGAACAGGAAGCGATTCCAGAACGTGTCGGCGTGGCTGAAGTGGGCGTACTCGTGAGCGAGGATCGCCTTCAACTCGCTGATCGTCAGGTAATGCATCACGCACAGGCCGAGCGTCAGCACGCGCTTGCGGCCGCCGAAGACGCCGAAGGGGCCACGGCCTTCCTGATGCACACCGAAGGCGGCGCCGGGGGCGATCCACACTTCGTCGATCGGGTCGGTGTCCACGCGGCGGGCCACTTCTTCCAGGGCGGCGTACAGTTTCGGGCAGTCCGCGCGCTCCTTGCGAATGCCGAAACTGCCGGTGCCGACGCGGGCGAACGCAGCCTTGAAGACTGCACCCACGCCCCCTCGACCCGCCCGCCAAAGGGCCCCCTGCACGTTCGACGAGCTCCCGTCCTTGCTGTTGATCGCAAGGGCGATCAGCAGGCAGAGTGTCAGGATGATCAACATCCCGAGGAAGACAAACGGGAGCGAAAGGTAGAACAGGATGAGTGCGAGCAGCAGGGCGATGGCGTAGAAGCGGGTCAGCCGGGACTCGTGCCGCGTGCGAGCGACCTGGCCGGCTGCGGCGAGTTCCTCCGGCGGTTTGCCGAGCATGTCGGCCGCCTTCGGGCCGCGCGTGTGCCGCGCGAGGAGCAGTCCACCGAGGCACATGAACAACATGACGCTGCAGTAGAAGATCGCGAACCAGAGCGTCCACTTGCCGATGGTCTTGGCGAGTGCCCAGGGATCGCGGGCCTGGTCCTCAATGCGACGGACGGTCTCGGCGCCGATGATCCTGTCGGGATCTGTTCCCAGCCCCCGTGCGCGCTCGACCTGCGCCGAAGCCTCGCCAAATTGGTGTTCCCGGCCCAGGGCGAGGGCGTAGTGGCTGGCGAGGACGCCGTCCTGGGGAAACCGTTCCGCCAGCGGCTTGATCGCGGCGGTGGGGTTCTTGCGGCGGTCGCCCTGCTGGTTGACGGCGCGGGCGAGTTGGATGGCGAACTTGACCTCGTCGGGGTTCTGCTGGACGGCTTCGCTATAAAAGGACTCGGCAATGTCCCATTTCTCTGCCCTGGCGGCGAGGCCGCCAGCGGCGGCGGGCGGCATCCACGCCGTTTTCGGATCCAGTTCGCGAGCCTTTTGCAGCTCGCGCAGGGCCTCTTCGAGCCGGCCGCGATTCGGCTGAGCCGGGCCGCCATCTTTCGGCGGCACCATCTGTTCCCGCTCCAGCGCCCGCGCCCGGTAGTAGTGCGCGCGGGCGAGATTGTTGTCGCGGCCAATGCTGCGGCGGGCGGCCTCCTCGATGAGCTTCGCCTGCGGCACCGGGGCGAGGACGGGCTTGGTATCGTGCTGG